>CAZVHT010000051.1:0-30690 GCA_964627275.1 uncultured Candidatus Saccharibacteria bacterium | reverse complement strand
CGACATTCCCAGCCATTTGGACGAATTCTCCCCGCATCTCTCTGGCGAGCACGATATGGGTGACGGCTCCGTTTACAAAATAAGCGTAGGCGCATACAAGGAAAAAAATTACAGATAGCAGTATCCATGCTGTCATTGTCTGTTCCATCGTCTCTATTTTTGCTTGTACGTACTGTGTCATATGTTTTGCTTAATTTTTAATTTTTACCGCTTTTTATGGCTTTAAGAAAATCCTCAATTTGGCGCTACGCGATCTGGGATTTTGCGAAATCTCTCCATCGCTAGGCACGATTGGCTTCTTTGTGATGGGCAAACCCTGACCTTTCTTTTGGGCTTCTTTCATGAAATTTTTTACAATCCGGTCTTCTAGGCTGTGGAAGGATATGATTGCCATTCTGCCCCCTGTTTTGAGGCTTTTTAAGCCAATTTCCAAGCCTGCTTTGAGACTGCCGAGCTCGTCGTTTACGGCGATGCGCAGAGCCTGAAAAGTTCTGGTGGCTGGATGGATCTTGCCTCTCTTATATAGGGCGGGTACCGAGCCTGAAATAATGTCTACCAATTGATCTGTCGTATATATCGGTTTCAACCGTCTGGTCGCGACGATGGCTCTGGCGATCCTGCGGGAATATCTCTCGTCGCCGTAGGCATATAAGACATTGGCGATATCTTCTTCCGCCCAAGTATTGACAATGTCGCGGGCGGTAAAGGAGTCCAATGCGACATTTTTTTCCATGGTCATGAGTAGGGGCTCACTGTTTTTGAAGCTGAATCCTCGCAGGGATGAATCCAAATGTGGAGAGGATAATCCGAGATCGAGCACTATTTTGTCGGCATGGCCTTTGCCCGCTTGCTTTAGGAATTTGTCTATATCACGGAAGTTTCCGTAAAAGAGCTTGAAATCAGTCGATTTCACTCCGGCTTGTTCGAGTTTTTTCTTGGATTCGGAGAGAGCGTCTTCATCTCTGTCTATACCGACGAGAAATATATTTTTCTCTCGCCGGAAAGCTTCTATAGCGTGTCCCGCTCTTCCCAAAGTACCGTCGACGACGACGTCGCCCGGTTTTAAATCGAGACCGTCTATTGTTTCTTGTAAAAGAACTGACTGGTGCATGCGGTTGACTGCGATCCGTTAGATCACGCCTACCTGGCCTAATTTTTCGGCCAAAGCGCCGGCTTTACCCTCAACGCCCTTCTTGTAGCTCGTCCAAGCTTTCTCATTCCAGATTTCGACGCGAGACTGGACCCCAATCACGGCGACCTTGCCTTTTAGGTTCGCCCAACTCTGGAGGAAATCCGGAACGAGTATGCGGCCGATGGAATCAACATCTGCCTCGATTGCTCCGCCAAACATAAATCGGCTGAAGCTTCGGCTGTCCGACTGGCCGATAGACGCTGCCGAGAGTTTTGTGGAAATCTTGTCCCACTCGCGCGGCATAAACACGAACAGACAGTGATCGAGGCCGGGCGTGACCACGACTTTCTTGCCCATTCTCTCTCTGAATTTTGCCGGGAGAGAGATACGATTTTTCTCGTCTATCGAATGTATGTATTCGCCGATGAGCATAAATACTTTCTTTTGCTTGTCTGCGCGCTCATATCTCTCGAGCTTCGGCGCGGACAGAAACGAGCTCGCGGAGCCGCAAGCCTCTCACCTGCGAGATTTTTATTTCATACGTGCCAAAACGACTGACTATTTTGTGAACTTTATGAATGATTCGCATGTGTCGTGGGTTTTTATCGGAGAAAATGTAATGATGTTCACTTTCCACTTTTTCCCACTTGTATAATAGTATATAACACTCTATCCCACTCTGATACATAGTTATCCACATTATTCATCTACAACACGCCTAGTTGTTTCGTCAAAGAGGCAATATAAAAGCTGGCAAGATACAAAGTACGAGTCGGAGGGGTACGGGTCTGTCCCGAGGGCTCCCGTTCCGAGACACGAGGACTTTGTATCTTGCCAGCTTTTATTTTCTATTCCGTCTATTTCGGTCTCATCAATGGAAAGGTTTGTACTTCGCGCAGGGGTTTGTCTATGAGAAAAGCGAATAAACGTTCGCCGAAACCAAAGCCACAAGTCGGTGGCATGCCGTGTTCGAGCATTTCGATGAATTCATAGTCGGTCATCATAGCTTCCCCGTCTCCGGCGTCTATCAGTTTCTGTTGAGCTTCAAAACGTTTACGTTGGTCTACAGGATCGTTGAGTTCCGAGTATCCCCTGCCCATTTCACTGCCGGAGAGTATCGGTTGGAACATTTGGGCGACGTCTCTCTCATAAACCGGTTTTGCCAGAGGCGCAATCACCAGAGGGTGATCTATGAGAAATGCCGGTCCGGAAATATTTTTGCGGCAATACTTCCACAAAGTATCCAGGAGACGCTCACGACTGTCGCCTGCATATTTTACTTTCAGCGAATCCAGTTTTTTCTTTATTTCTCCGTCTTTGGCTTTTTCTATATCGAGTCCGGTTTGTCTTTTTATTTCCTCGATATATTTAATTTCTTTCCATTCGAGAGCCAAATCAAATGTATGGCCGCGGGTGGTAAATTTTGTGGTGCCAAAAACTTCTTTGGCTATAGTACGATAAAGTTTTTGAACAAATTCCATGCCGTCACGGTAATTGGCATAAGCCCAGTAGAATTCCATATTTGTGAATTCTTGGATATGTTCTGGACTTGAGCCTTCATTGCGAAACACTCGTCCGATTTCAAATGTTTTTTGGAAACCGCCAGCTATCAATCTCTTTTGCCAGAGTTCACCCACAGATATGCGTAAATAAACATCTATATCAAAATCGTTGTGATGAGTTTTGAATGGTCGCGCCTCTGCCCCGCCAGTGGTCAATTCCAGTGTCGGAGTTTCAACTTCCAAAAAACCTTCTTTTTTTAGAAATGCGCGCGTAACATCCCAGAATTGCGCTTTCTTTTTGAACACATCGCGCAACTCCGATCTCATGACCATATCCAAATAACGTTTGCGATATCTCTCATCCTCGTCCGAGAGACCGTGCCATTTTTCAGGTAGAGGCAAGAGAGATTTTCCCGCCATCGTCCAAGCAGAGACCAGAATACTCTGCTCGCCTTTTTGGGTCGTGAAGAAATTTCCCGTGACGCTGATAAAGTCGCCTATATCGGTTGTGTCCGTGAATAATTTGAAAAGTTTTGGCTCGAGAGTGTCTCTTTTGAAAACAGCTTGAAGTTTTTCTTTGCCATCGTCCAGAACGACAAACAAGATCGCTCCCTGTCCGCGGATAGCCATGATTCTGCCTGCCAGCGATATGGTTTTATTTTGCTTAAAAAAATCGGTAAAATTTTTGCGTGCGTCCAGGAGACACATATCGCGGGGGATTTTGGCCGGATAGGCGTCCATGCCGGCTTTCTTTAAAAGTTCAAGTTTGACCAGCCTCGATAGTCGTATTTCGTCTAGTCTAGCCATACGGCAATTATACCTGATTTTTTTAAATTTTATATTGATTTATTCCACCGCCACAATTTTGTAAGAAATTGATCCCTTCGGTGTTTTTACCGTAATCGTTTCGCCGCGCGTCTTTCCCATGAGAATCGAACCCAGAGGAGACAAGTTGGAAATTTTGCCTTCAGTCGTATTTACTTCGTCCGAACCGACGATTTTGAATTTTTGCGTGTCTTTCGTTCCCTGTTTTTCAACAGTAACAATCGATCCGGCAGACACATGATCGCCATGAGTTTCGTGGACGATTTCGGCGATTTTGAGGGTATTTTCAATAGTGGAGATGCGATTTTCTATGGTTGCCTGCATTTCTCTCGCCTCTTGGTATTCAGCGTTTTCAGAGAGATCTCCGAGAGAACGCGCGTACTCTAGGCTCGTAGCGACTTCTTTTCTCTTTACTGTCTTCAAGATCTCGAGCTCTTTCTCCAATTCTTTGAATTTCCCTCCCGTCAGGTATTTGGTAGTGTCCATCATCATATAGTGAATTATTTGTTATGTGGCCTAATATATCACAGATTTTGAAAAATACAAAGTTTTAAAAACTTTTTAAAAACTGGCGAAATATATCCGAAATATATCACTTGAGAAAACGCTCCACTCAAGTATTGCCGCTCAGGCTTTATTTTAAGTACCATGGTGTATATACATGCATCCAATCCAAGAGTTCCCGCATGACAAACGTGGCGCCGTATATGTTTGCCCTCGGGCCGTGTTCCATGATGACGACGAAAACGTATTTCGGATTCTCATACGGGAAAAAACCAGTCACCCAAGAATTGACATAAGCTTTTGCGATACCGAGCTCCGCCGTACCGGTTTTTGCTCCCACTTCCACAAATGGAACATTGAGACCGACTGCCGTTCCGGCCAAAACTCCCTGTCTCATGCCTTCGCGGACAATTTTGAAATGAAGCGGATCAACTGATAATTTATCAGCCATAACGCCATTCTCCCCTGAAATTTTCAAAATGCTCGGGTGAAGCAATAAGCCGCCGTTCGCCACCGCGCCCATAGCCTGGAGTATCTGGAGCGGCGTCACTTGAAAACCGTATTGGCCGATGGCTGTAAAATATGTGTCGCCTATTCTCCATGGATCGCCGGGGAAAACTTTTTCTTTCCAAGATGGAGAAGGAATAGTGCCGGCAGGCCCTAGAAAATAACCGCTCTCCAGGTTTTTTCCCAGACCAAACAGAGAAAAGTATTGTTTGAGCCTCTCTATACCCAGTCCTTGTCGGCCTTCAAATCCACCGCCTATCTCATAAAAATAGACATTTGAAGATACGGCAATGGCTCTTCTCATATCTACCAGACCGTGTGCTTTCCAGTCCATAAATACGCTTTTTTTCTCCGGATCATATGGATTAGGAATACTTATGGATCCCGTGCTCATGATCTCCTCTCTCGGATCTATCACCTCTTCCTCTAGGGCGGCAATAGCAATATACGGCTTTATGATTGAGCCTGGTGTATATAGTCCGGCGATTATGCGATTGAGAAAAGGTTTTTTCTTGTCAATCAAAAACTTTGAAATGGCCTCATTGTCTGTGCCATCAGACATGATTTGGCTGTCATATTCGGGAAAACTGGTCAGAGTGATTATTTCTCCAGTTCTGACGTCCATAATCACTCCGGCTCCGCCCACAAATCCGACTCTATCCGCCAGTTCTTTGATTACATCAAAAAACTTTGTCTGGATTGTCGAATCAATAGACGAGGTTATATTTTCACCGTCCACCGCTTTTCGTATGAGATATTCTGATTTTATCTTTCCCAAGGCGTCTCTCTCTATGATTTTCAGTCCCTGCTTGCCTTTTAATTTTTCATCGTATATTTTTTCCATGCCAGCCATGCCCTCGAAATCCTGACGATAATAAAAACCGCGTTTATCTTTGGATGGATACTTCAAATACCCTAAAACATGACTAACGCCTGCGGAAGCAATATAAATTCTGGTCGAGAAATCACTTTCTTCCGCATTGACCTTGTTCCAAGCCAACTTTATATTATTTCTATCGTATATCGCTCCCCTCTCGGGAAAAATTATGGTCTCGGCGATTGCATTATTTTCACTCATACCGCTGTAATTTTTCCCGTTTTTTACTTGCAAAGTCCATGCCCGGCCGACGAGAATCATCATGAGCATGAGGCATAAAGCCGACAATATAATGATAGATGTGATTGATATCGGTTTATCTAGCCGGCCTTCGAATTGGTTCACGTCAAAACCAGGCATATTCTCTGAATCGAGAAATATTTCGTCCGGATCAATCTCGCGCCGAATGACTGATTTTTGCCTGCGAAAAAGGTTCACAAAATTATGTTACCACACTACTCTAGCCCGAATGAGCGCCGCCGAGAGAAAAACGATGATCGAAAAAATGGAAAAAACGTACGCCAATCCGTAGAGACCAAACTGCGTGCCGTACATGGCGTCTATGAGCAGTCCAAAAAAAATAGCTTCGTAAAATCTGGCAATGGCAAAACAGCAAACGGTGAGGATAGTAGCGGTGATCCACCAAGGCAAAAAAAGTATTGACGCCATGACGCCGATATTTGCGATGATTCTCATTGTTTGATTTGTACTTCTACGAGATTTAGCTCATAGATATTTATAGGTGTTTTGAATAGAATGGTCGAGAAAGAATCGACCGAATCCGCAATAACGCTTTCAACCACTCCCAGGGTATGAAGCTTTATATCCGGCAGTACCACTATATCCCCTTCTTTTATACCGACTGAAACCGGTACGCTGGCTACGAAATTGCCTCCTCCCATACCTCTGGCTTCCGTATGTATCTCTCTCCCCGTAAATGAAATATTGATTTTTTTGCCCGGCGTAGAAAATAGGCTGACTTTTGATTGATGTGGATATATTTCTGCAATTTCCCCTATGAGCACGTCGCCTGCCGTATAGACCAAAGCACCGACTTCAATTCCGTCTCTCGATCCCCTGTCTATAATCAGCGTGTCATAGGGAGAAACCGGCGGACGGGCCAAGACCATACCCAAAATTATAACTTTTTCGGTAATTCTGCCGAGAATATTCTTGAGATTGTCGTTTTCTTGTTTTAATGTGTCTAGAATAAGCAGAGCTGTTTTTTCTCCGCGGATTTGTTCCATGAGCGCTTGGTTTTCTCTTACCAAACTGTTTTTTGATCTGATGGTATTGGCTGTGATAGAAAGCCAGTCGACGACAGAAGTCTCTACTTTCCATATGATAGATGTCACTGGATAAAAAACAGAAGCGTAAAAACGCGGAAAAAAGAAATGAAGACCGAATAAGAGCACAAAAAGCAAAATTATGCCGATTGAAATTTTCCTGTTTTTTTTGACAGCAATATTACTGCGCTTTAGGTAAATCATCTTCGTTTTGAATCAGTACGTCCTGATAAAGTTCCAGATCTTCCAGAATGACGCCCGTGCCGCGGGCTACGGCTGTGAGCGGATCGTCCACTATATGGACGGGAATTTTGACAGCTTCTTCTATCAGCTTGTCGAGGCCGCGGATGAGCGCTCCGCCACCGACCATATATATGCCTCTCTGCATGACATCAGCCAAAATTTCCGGTGGAGTTATTTCGAGCACTTCTTTTACCGAATCGACCAGGTTGTCTATTGATTGCGATATGGCTTCTCTGATGTCTGAATCAGTGAGCACCACTTCGCGAGGCAGACCGGTGACCAAATCTCGACCACGAATAGGAGCTTCATGAGGTATCGATTCCGGCCTGACGACGCCTATGGCGATTTTTACGTCTTCAGCTGTTTTTTCGCCTATCAGTATTTTAAATTCGTTCCTGATGTATGAAATGATGTCGTTATTCATCTTATCGCCGGCAATTTTGAGGGATTTTGAACGCACCACGCCACCCAGAGATATGACGGCGATGTCAGTGGTGCCTCCACCTATGTCTATGACCATGTTGCCGGCCGGTTCGTGGATAGGCAGTCTCACCCCTATAGCCGCCGCCATAGGCTGTTCGACGATGTGCACTTCTCTGGCTCCGGCATTTCTGGTGGCATCGCGCACGGCTCTGGCTTCGACATTGGTCACACCGCTGGGAATGCCGACTAACACTCTCGGCCCGAAAAATTTTTTTGAATCTTTTTGGGCTTTGTTTATGAGATAGACGATCATTTCCTCGGCCACTTCAAAATCAGAAATCACTCCGTCAACCAGAGGCCTTACAGCCACGATATGAGCGGGAGTGCGGCCGAGCATGTCTTTGGCCTGCACTCCGACAGCTACCACTCGGCCGGTTTTCTGATTGACAGCCACCACAGACGGCTCGTTTATGACGATGCCTTGGCCTTTGACATAGACTAGGGTATTGGCCGTACCGAGATCGATACCTATATCGTGAGAAAAGGCGGTGTATAACTTATGGAGTAATCCTCTAGCCATTAGGTTTTTAGTTTAGCTATAAGTTCTTTTTCCGCAAGGTGAGTCGTCTGCCCTGTTTCCCTATTTTTGAGTTCATGAGCTCCGGCTGTAATGGTTTTTTCCGATACCACGATTCTCCATGGAATGCCCATGAGATCCGCATCGGCAAATTTTTCCCCAGGGCGACTGTCCCTGTCGTCGTAAAGTGTTTCGATTCCCTCTGCTACGAGCAATTCATAGAGTTCATCTGCCTCTTTTCGTGCCACACCCCTGTCTTTGCTTTCGATCAAGACCAGATGAACCGTGAAAGGTGCCACTGATTCCGGCCAGACGATGCCGTTTTCGTCAGAGAGGGTTTCAACGATAGTGCCCATCACTCTGCCTGGGCCTATGCCATATGAGCCCATGATGACTGGTTTTTTGTTCCCGGTTTCGTCAACATATGTCAATTTGAATGCGTCAGAGAATCGTGTGCCGAGATTGAAAATATTGCCGACTTCCACTGCTCTCTTCTCGACCAGATTTTTCCGATTCAAACCGAGGTCTTTCAACACCTCGTCGGTCAAAACTTCTCTGTTTACGGCGATTTTCTTTTTCTCGTCCACATATACGACGTCTTCACCCGTGTCGCTAACCGTCTGAAACTCGTGAGAATACTTTGAAAAACTGCCGCCACTAGCGAATGTGACGTAGGTTTTATCGCCTAGGCCGAGACGCTTCCAAATATTCATATACGCTCTCTTGGCTTTTTCATAGAACGCCTGATGATCTTTTAAATCTCTTGAAAAAGAATAGAGATCCTTCATCAAAAATTCCCGCCCGCGGATGATACCTGATTTGGCTCTCTCCTCGTTTCTGAACTTTGTTTGAAATTGATAGACATAACGGGGCAAATCGCGATACGAGTGGATGTGATCTCGCATCAGAGCCGTCAAGGGTTCTTCGTGCGTAAAACCGAGACCTGCCTCGTTGCCATTTTTTAATTTGGTTTTAAACCAACTACTGACGACATTATCCGACCAGCGTCCGGTCGTCTCCCAAATTTTTCTGTCCTGCAGGGCGGTGAGAGCTACTTCTTCCCCGCCGATAGCGTCCATTTCTTCGCGAATGATTTGTACTATTTTGTTTAAAACACGCAAACCTAGGGGTAAATAAGAATAAACACCGGCCATTTCTTTGTGAATATATCCGGCACGGATGAGTAGCTCTGCGTTTTTGGCGACTTCGTCTTTCGGGGCTTCCTTTCTGGTCTTTGTAAATAATTGGCTCTGGCGCATGGGCCAATAATAGCTCATTTGGAGTGTTTTGTAATGGGATTGACATAAGTAACATTGCTTGGTAGAAATACAGAGAATCCCTCAACCTCAACCTAAATTGCAACTTATGAATACATTCATCTCAATCTTTAATGCTTGCATCTCAGCCATTGTCCTTGTTCTTTATCCTTTCATCGCAGTTCGTCGCTATTTTGAGTACAAATATACCCAACCGGAAGAAGCTCGTAAAATTATACAGATCGGGGCTGGAGGTCTAATCGGTTTTCTCCTGATCTATGTCGCTTTTTCCAGATTTCATCCTAGTTTGTTTCAGTTTGTTCTCATTTATATCGGCGCCGGTTTTTACTTTATGTGTATGCCCGCATTTGTGAGAGTAAATTACCGTCTCCGAGGCGAAACACCGGCTTGATATTCCCAAATCGGGAACAAAATTTCAAAGGCGCGTCCATACAGGCGCGACTTTTTTTATATATATTTTTTTAAAACAGTTTTACCACATCTCTGTACGTCACAAAAAGCATGAAGAGAATGAGCAAGCCGAAACCGATAGCATTTATAGTATTGGTCACTTTCGGCGGAATCATTTTACGGCGCATAGCTTCAATACCGACAAAGAGGATGCGGCCGCCGTCGAGAGCCGGAAAAGGAATGAGATTTAAAACAGCCAGATTTAGAGATATAAATGCCGTAAATGACAGGAGATAAACAAAGCCAAGCCTGCCCGCATCTCCTATCAGTCTAGCTATGCCTATAGGACCGGAAACTTGAGAGAGATCTCCCTTCCCTATGACTGCATTATGAATGAGAGTATAAATTCCCACCACAATATTTTTAAACATATGTATAGTCAGTTTTGCTCCCTCCCAAAAAGCGAGATAAATTGGTAGCTTTACTTTGCCGACCAGATCCATGGAAATGCCTATGGCGTAATTGTCTCCGAGTATTCCCCTCTCGGGGGTGATTTCTATATTTTTTTTATTGGCTGAATGCTGTATTTCAAATGTGATTTTTTTGCCATCTGAATTTTTGATTGCATTCTGGACGGCTGATACTGTCGAAAAAGAAAGAATTTCGTCTCCCGAAACAATTCCGGCGCGAGCCGCCGGAGAATTTGGCAGAATGTCTACGACAATGACATGGCTGTCTGTGATATATTTGGAATTATTTTCCGACACACCGGTGGTCATGCCGGATGTAAAGGCGATTCCAAACAAAACCCAAGCAAACAAAACATTCATCACGACGCCGGCGGATAGGATTATGACCTGTTTCCATCGCGGTTTATTGATAAAACTTCTAGTTTTGTCGGGGCCGGAAATAGATGCATCATCGGGACTCTCGCCGAAAATTTTGACAAATCCGCCGAAAGGAATGGCGTTTATGGAATAGACAGTTTCTCCGCGCTTTATACTCCAAATTCTCGGTGGAAAACCGAGACCGAATTCATCCACCCGCACGCCGCAAATTTTGGCGATGTAAAAATGACCGAACTCATGGACGAGAACCAAAACCGCCAAAACGATTAAAAATAAGATAATAGTCACAAATAATGCCAAAAAATCCAATAATAAATAAAATATAAATGAGATGTCTAGCTCAAAATCTCTTTTTCTTTTTTGGCCATAAAACTTTCGAGTCTCTTTGTCGACTCATCTATGAGCTTCTGGCCTTCCGCTTTGAATCTGAATTTATCATCTTCGCTCATACTGCCCTCCTTTTCTTTTTTGTCTATATCACCGTTTAGCTCATCGCGATGTTTACGAATATGGATGCGAGCCTGCTCGAATTTTTCTTTTGCCATTTTGACGATTTCTTTTCGGCGATCGCTCGTCAATTCCGGAAAAGAAACGCGGATACCTCTGTCATCCACCGCAACCGAAACGCCTAGATTAGCCACGGTTATAGACTTTTCTATCGACTTCACCAAGCTCTGATCCCACGGAGTGATGCGAATAGTCCGCGGATCTTCGTTTGTCATGCTGGCGACGCTGGAAATAGGCATGTCCGAGCCATATGCCTCTACCCGCACGTGGTCGAGGATAGCCGGACTCGCCCTATTTGTCCTCACCGTGCCCAGCTCTTTTTGTAGCCAGCTCTCTCTCTCCGTCAAATCAGTTTTCAATTTGGTGAAATTGTATTGCATAAATGTAAATATATCATAAATCAAGCAGAGCTACTCTCTCGAGAATTAATTTGATGGAGGATGAGCGATCTTTGAGATATTTCAAGAGACATAAAATTTCTTTTATGACATCAGCTTTTTCTTTGAGTTTCTTTTTATGCAGCTCCGCGAGGACAGCGTTCAAAAAATCTAGAGCTCGTGTTTTATCCTTTTCTTCGATCATGGGAGATACAAATGCCAGACGGTCTCTCAAAGATATTATTACAAATTTCTTTGCGTCGGAATCCGTTTCTTCATCTTTGGCCGAATGATGATAGGCAATGACCATACGCGAACGCAGTGTCGGCAGGAGAATCCTCGAGGATGAAGAAATAAGAAAAAAATGAGTGCCGGGCGTCGGCTCCTCAAAAACTTTCAAAAGCGAATTCTGGGCCTCGTTCGTAATGCTTTCGAGAACGATAATAAATATCTTTTTATCACCCACAACAGGCTTCATAGACTGCATATCTTGCAATACTTTGCTTTCATTTATTCCAAAGGACTGATGCTCTATGTAGTGAACATCAGGATGTCCTCGGCGGACAATTTGAAAAGCTTTATGGAGAAAATTTTCTATATCGGCCAATACGGCCACTTTTTCGCCCTCAATGAAATAGGCGTGATGGAGACTATCTCTTTGCAATAATAGTTCTTTTGTATACATCGAGGTGTTCGAGAGCAATACCTGTACCTTTGGCCACGCAATAGAGAGCGTCCTCGGCCAAAATAGCCTTTACGCCCGTGCGGCGAAAAACGAGCTCCGGCAAATTGCGGAGGAGAGATGAGCCGCCGGTCATGATGATGCCGTGGTCTATGATATCAGCCGACAGTTCCGGCGGCGTCTCCTGCAGAACATCCTTTATGGCTTTTATCATGTCGCGCAATTCCCTGCTGATGGCCTTTACGATTTCATTTGTTTTGATTTCAGTCGAACGAGGAAGTCCGGAAATAAAGTCGCGGCCTTTGATAGTGAGAATGAGCTCTTCCTCCATGGGCACAGCCGAACCGATTTTTATTTTTATGTCTTCGGCGGTTTTATCTCCGATGGCCAGATTGAATGTTTTCTTTATATAGTCTGCCACGGCCGCGTCTATCCTATTGCCCGCGCATTTTACGGAGGTCGAAGCCACGATGCCACCGAGGGATATGACCGCCACGTCTGTCGTGCCACCGCCTATGTCCACAACCATATGTCCCCGAGCTTCTTCTATGGGAATACCGGCGCCGATCGCCGCCAGGATGGGTTCCTTGACCACATAGGCGCTCTTTGCCCCTGCTTTTATAGTTGCTTCTATAACGGCGCGTCGTTCAGTCGAAGTGATGCCGGCGGGCACCGAAACCAAAACTTCGGGCTTCCATATATTCCATTTGCCCAGAGCTTTGTCTATAAAGTAGCGGAGCATAGCTTCGGTCACGCGATAATCGGCGATGACGCCGTCTTTCATGGGACGATAAGCGATGATTGATTCGGGTGTGCGACCGATCATGTTTTTGGCTTCTATGCCGACAGCCAGGATTTTGTTGTCTTGTTCCGAAACAGCCACAACCGAAGGCTCATTCAAAACAATTCCTTTGCCGGGCAAAAAAACCAAGGTATTGGACGTACCCAAATCAATGCCCAATTTCTTTGCAAACAGAGTCATAAGTGGCTTCACTATACGCTTTTTTCGTCATTTGGCGATGTTGACAAATATTTACTTTTCTTTTATTCACATTATCCCCATATATGAAATACATAGCATATATGCTATACTCTATTCTAATTAGAATAAAAAAATTATGTCAAAAGAAACCAAATCAAAAGCCTTGATTTCAATAGGAGCCATGATTGCTCGTTTGCGCGAAGATAGGCGCATGACGCAAGCGAATCTCGGAAAAAAAATCGGTAGTACGCAGAGCGTCATTGCCCGCATAGAAAAAGGCGAACAAAATCTATCTACCGAGACACTGACTAAACTTTCCGAGGCTCTCAATCATGAAATCATGACTATATCAAAAGGTGGCACGGTCAATTTCCGCATCCATGGCGGACACAAACTCTCTGGAACAATCAGAGTTCGCGCTTCAAAGAACGGCGTAGTCGGAGTGATGTGTGCCTCTCTTCTCAATAGAGGAACCACCATCATTCGAAATGCTCCGCGCATAGAAGAAGTTTTTCGCATAAAAGAAGTACTCGAGAGTATAGGTGTAAAAGTTGAATGGAAGACTAACGATCTCATAATTACTCCCCCGCAAAAAATACATACTAAAAATATTGGCGACGAATCGGGTGCTGGAACGAGGACGAGGTCATGCATCATGCTCATCGGTTCTCTGATACATGAATTCAACAATTTCAAAGTGACCCAACCTGGGGGTTGCAGGCTCGGCAAGAGAACCGTAAGGCCTTACTTTTATGCTCTGGAAAAACTCGGCGTAGAGATAGAGACTAGTTCAAAACATTATCACATTTCTCATGATGGCCTCAAAAAAAATCGCCAAATAATCATGTATGAAGCGGGAGATACGGTAACTGAAACTGTCCTGATGGCAACGGCACTAATACCCGGTAAAACAACCATAAAATATGCTTCGGCCAACTATCAGGTGCAGGATGTTTGTTTTTATCTCGAATTGCTGGGCGTAAAAATTGATGGCATAGGCACGGGCACTATGACAGTACATGGCCTGCCCGGCCCTATAAAAAAAGATGTTGAATATTTTCTGTCCGAAGATCCTATTGAAGCTATGTCTTTCATCACCGCCGCTATTGTCACAAAATCTTCTATTGTCATAGAGCGATGTCCTATTGATTTTCTCGAGCTTGAACTTCTGAAACTCGAGAAAATGGGCTTCAAATATAAAATTTTAAAGAGATATAAAGCAAACAATGGCAAAACAAATCTCGTTGATATAAAAACTTTTCCCGGAAAACTCCGTGCTCTCGACGAAAAAATACACGCTTTGCCATATCCGGGTATAAACATGGACAATCTTCCCTTCTTTGCGATCATTGGTACTCAAGCGGAAGGAGAAACTTTTATTCACGATTGGGTTTATGAGGAACGCGCCATATATTATAAAGAATTGGACAAACTGGGCGCCGAAACCATCCTAGCCGATCCTCACCGTTTTTATGTCAAAGGCCCGACAAAATTACAAGCTGCCGAAATCGTCTGTCCTCCCGCTCTGCGCCCTTCCGTCATCATCATGATAGGCATGCTCGCCGCTTTCGGGGTCTCCGTTTTGCGCAATGTATACAACATAAATCGCGGGTACGAAGATTTGGCCCTACGATTGAACGCTTTGGGAGCGCAGATTGAGGTCTTTAGGGATTTGTAGGATACTTTAAATATGTATCTCATCAAAGCCATTCCTATCGCCCGTGGCATAGGCCCAGACACTCTCTCGTATTGGAGTTCTAAAGAAGTGGCCTCCGGATCGGTCATACGAGTGCCTCTGCGCAAACGCGCGGTGGGAGCCATAGTCATCTCCTGCAAATCGGCTGTCGAGTGCAAATCCGAAATCAGGGGGGCAGATTTTCAAGTGAAAAAAATCGCCGATACTCACGCTCGATCAATCATTTTCCCTCAATTTTTCAAAACCGCCGAAGCCATGGCGCGCTATTACGCCGGTTCCGTCGGCAGTACTCTGTTTGAACTCTTGTCCGGTCCTATACTCTCTCAATATGAAAAACTGCCGCAAGCCAAAGAAATTGTAAAGAGAGAGAGACCGCGCGAATCTTTTGCTCTCCAGAAAAACGACGAAGACCGCTTTGCCCACTACAAGAGCCTGATTCGCGAGAGATTTGCTAGAAAAGAATCGGTTTTCATGCTTATGCCGACTATAGAAGACATAAAAAAAGCTTGCTCGTATTTTGAAAAAGGTATAGAGCCGTATATATACATCCTCCATGGCGGTTTATCAAAAAATGAAATTATAGAGAGATGGAAATCGATCTTGAAGGACGAGCACCCTGTAATCATCGTCGCCACCGGATCATTTCTGTCTATTCCCCGCGCCGATCTAGGCATATTCATCGTCGAGCGGGAAAATTCCAGAAGCTACAAGATTCAATCTAGACCATATCTCGATTTTCGTCATGTGGCGGAACATTTTGCCCGAGAAATCGGGGCCGATTTCATAGTCGGCGATTCATGTCTGCGGATTGAAACTCTGTACCGTGAAGATAGTGGCGATTTGGTCGCGTACGCTCCCCTATCTATGCGTTCTCTGTCTACCGCTCGTGATTTTCTCATTGATATGAAAACCTATAAAAATGCCGAACGCAAAATACGCATACTGTCGGATGATTTGATCGCTCTCTCAAAGAAAAATCGGGCGGAAAACGGTTTGATGTTTGTCTTTGCAGGCAGGCGGGGTCTCGCTCCCCAGACGATATGCGCCGATTGCGAAACCACTCTGGTTTGCAATCGGTGCTCTTCGCCTCTGGTTCTCCACGGCAAGAATGGATCAAACTTTTTTCTCTGCAATAAATGCGGCAAAAAGTTTGAGGCCAAACAAATATGCGCGCAATGCGGCGGCTGGAGGCTCGTCACTCTGGGCATCGGCGCGGAAAAAATAGAAGAAGAGTTGAAAAGAAATGTCCCCGAAGCAAAAATTTGGCGACTGGATAAAATTTCCGCTCCGTCCCACAAAAAAGCCTCTGATATGGTGGAAAAGTGGTACGCCGCGCCGGGCAGTATTTTGATCGGCACGGAACTGGCTCTGCTTTATTTGGATCGATCGATTGATTACAGCGCCGTGGCTTCTATCGATGCCCTCTTTTCCATTCCTGACTTCCGCATAAATGAAAAAATATTCTCCATTATTCTCAAAATGCGCTCGATCACCCAAAAACAATTTCTACTCCAGACCAGAGTGCCTCTAGAACCTGTTTTGGCTTGGGGTGTCAAGGGTAATATCATAGACTTCTATCGTGATGAAATTGAAAATAGGCGAAAGTTTTCTTTTCCGCCGTTTTGCACGTTTATAAAAATTTCATCCACCGGCAAAAAAGAGCAGGTCCTGGAGGCTATGGAAAAGCTCAAAGTGGTCCTGGCCGGCTCTGTCATAGACGTTTTTCCCGCTTTTATAGCCACCATCAAGGGTGACTACATCATGCACGCTTTGATAAAACTTCAAAGCGGCCAGTGGGTCAATGTCGAACTGCTCGATCGTTTGCGGTGTTTGCCGCCAAATTATGCCGTAAACGTGGATCCAGAGAGCATTTTATAGCTGTAGATCTTTAGTATATACTCTAAAAATGGTGAGAATAGTTCAAAAAGATGACCCTGTATTGCGCCATATTGCCAAACCGGTCGCGAGCGGTATGTTTGGCACGCCCGAGCTAAAGAAAATCATCCGCGACATGAAAACTGCTCTGGCCATAGAAGACGACGGCGTGGCTCTGGCCGCGCCGCAGATCGGCGTGTCTTTGCGCTTGTTTATCGTTTCCGGCAAGGTTATGGAATTACTCAATTCGGAAAAAACCAAGACAAAGAAAAAATACCCGGATACGGTTTTCATAAATCCGGAGATTATAAAACTCTCCAGAAATAAAGAAACTCTGGAAGAAGGTTGTCTGTCAGTCAGATTCTTATACGGTAAAATCGAAAGAGCAAAAAAAGCCCGCATTGGCGCTGTCGACGAAAAAGGCGAAAAATTCGAAATTGGCGCCAGTGGTTTGCTCGCCCAGATATTTCAACATGAAACAGATCATCTAGACGGCAAGCTTTTCATAGATTTTGCCACCGATATTCACGATATTCAGAGAGAACATGAAAAAAAACCTAAAGTAGCTTTTTTTGGCACGCCGGACAGAGCCGTCACAGTCTTCCAAATACTGAAACAATCAAATATCATCCCATCTCTCATTGTGACTCAGCCTGACCGGCCACGAGGCAGACAGTTGGTTATGACTTCCCCGCCGGTTAAAATCTGGTCGCAAAAAGAAAAAATTATAAGTCTCCAGCCGGAGAATTTGGAGGATCAGATGTTCATACAAACTCTAAAAAATGGAAATTTCGACTTGTTCGTGGTCGTCGCTTATGGTCAGATAATCAAACAGAATATTCTGGACATTCCAAAACACGGCTCTCTCAACCTGCATGCTTCTCTCCTGCCGAAATTGCGGGGTTCTTCCCCCATCGAAACCGCCATTCTCACAGATGAGAGAAAAACCGGCGTTACCGTTATTCTCCTCGATAATCTAATGGATCACGGGCCGATTATCGCCCGAGAAGAAGTATCTCTATCAAAATGGCCGCTCTCGGCCGGAGAGCTCGGGGAGACATTGCTAAAAGCAGGTGGAGAACTCTTGGCTAAAACTATTCCTTTATGGCTCAAAGGAGAGATAAAGCCGCGCGACCAGGATCATTCACAGGCCACTGTGACCAAAAAAATAAAAAAGGGGGACGGTCTGATCAATCTCTCGGACAATGCCCGCAAAAATTACTTGAAATTCATGGCTTATAGAGAATGGCCAAAGACATATTTCTTTACCGAGAAAAATGGCCAGAAAATACGCGTCATTATCACGTCGGCTGAGTTGGAAGATGGATTGTTTGTCATAAAAAAGGTAATCCCGGAAGGTAAGAGAGAGATGCTCTTCGAACAATTCAGAAAAAATTACAACGTTTAAATATGATGCGGTTATTTCATTTCCTCCTTCTCCACGGCAGGCCGCGGAGCATGTTTTTCAAGGCCAATCCCGATTTTCTGATGAAATGGATGCGTTTTGATTTTTGCGAACGCAAAACCTCAATCAATTCGTCTTTTGCGACTCCAAGCGCCACGTATAAATCCTTTTCTTCAGATTCGGTTCGAAAGTTTCCATGCCGCGAATGAAAATTTATTTCCGCCCGGAATATTTCGCCGCTTTTGTGGTGCTGAGTCGTCCGGGAAACCTCGATTTCCACCAAAACACTGGTATCGTCGGGATCCACGCAAGTTTCCAGAGATGAAACCACTTTATTTACTGCTTGTTCTATGGCCGGTGTGAGCGAGAGCGATGTGCTTTTCAAAATTTTTCGTATCATTTTTTATTTATTATATGCGTTTATTATAGTATACAAACAGCTCTGTACAAGATATCATACTCATCAATGCGAAAACGAAAGAAAATCAAAGTAGCGCAAATAGCCGCGGAAATCGAGCCTTTTTCCAAAAGCGGAGGCTTGGCCAATGTTATGGGTTCTCTGCCAAAGACAGAGTCCAAGCTCGGTGCGAGTGTCATTGTCATTACTCCGCATTACGGCGAAACTAATACGTCCCCAGTTGGGGATTTGGAAGTCGTATTTGAGAATATTGAAGTGGAGGTTACTTTAGGGATTTTTGACAAAGTGACGTATTTGCGTGGCTACGTACCGGATAGTAAAGTTCCGATTTATTTTGTTTCAAATAAAAAATATTTCGGTTTATCGTCTCTAACAAATGGAAAAATATACGGGGCCGAAAATGACAATGCCAGATTCCTCTTTTTTGACGTGGCTGCCCTAAAACTTCTCCAATTGATCAATTGGAAGCCGGATATTATACATTGTCATGATTGGCATACAGGGCTAATTCCTTATTTTCTCAAAGGACGCTATAAAAAAGATCCATTTTGGGTTAAAACCGCTTGTTTATTCACCATTCATAATCTGGTTTATCAACTTGGACACGATTGGTGGCTTATAGACGAGAAAAACCGCGATGATGGTCGCACTCCTCTGCCGTCTTTTGACAAAAGTGAAGCGGTGGAATGCGTTAATTTTGTCAAACGGGCCATCATGAACGCCGACGCCATCAATACTGTTTCAGAAACTTACCGCGAGGAAATTATGACTCGAGACTTCGGCGAAGACCTCCATCGCATACTGAAAAATCGTGAAAATATTGTTTTCGGCATCATCAACGGTATCGATTACGGCGAATATAATCCTCTGACCGATCCGGGACTCCACCGACATTACAATGCCAAATCAGTGGCCAATAAAAGAAATAATAAAATTTGGCTTCAAAAGCATTATGGTTTAAAAAAAGGCGCCAATATCCCTCTAGCTTGTATGACATCGAGAATCGTGGAACAAAAAGGCTTTGCTTTGATTCTACCTATCATTTCCGTTCTCATGGAAACAGGCATGCAGATTATCGTTATGGGTGACGGCGATGGCGAAATTATTAAAACTTTTGATGATGTGAAAAAGAATTTTCCGGAACAATTTACTTGTATACCCTTTGACAGCGCCCGTGAGACTTCTCTCTATGCCGGTTCGGACATCTTCCTCTTGCCATCTCGTTTTGAGCCGTGCGGGGTGAATCAATTGATCGCCTTGCGCTATGGCTCTATACCGATTGTTCATCACATAGGCGGTTTGGCCGATACCATTGTTGATTTCAATCCCGGAACAGAAGACGGCAACGGTTTTACATTTGCCGGTTATGATTCAAATAGCCTGCTTTTTGCCATAGCCAGAGCTACTGAAACATACAAACATAGAAATGTGTGGAAACATTTGGTTGTTTCCGGACTGCGAGAGGCTAATTCGTGGATAATTCCCACAAAAAAATACATAGAGCTCTACAAGACGACTATTAAACTGCGAAAAATTCGCAAGAAAAAACAGAAGCAATAAAAACATGAAGTGGGTAAACATTCTCCATCTCTATCAACCGCCGACTCAGACAAAAGAAATTGTCGGGGAGGTGGTGCGCGAGAGCTATGAAAAAATTCTTTCATTGCTCGACGGATACCCTGATTTGCGTCTGACTTTGAACATTTCCGGTTCTCTGTTGGAGCTTTTGATAAAGTATGGCCATGAAAATATAATAAATGGTTTTAAGCGCCATGCCGATAGAGGAGCTGTAGAATTGCTGTCGAGCGCTATGTATCACCCCATATTGCCCCTGCTTTCCGAGAGAGAAATTCTCCGCCAAATAAAACTCCATGACGAAATTTCGAAAAAATGCTTTGGTGATGCCTACAAACCGCGCGGATTTTACTTTCCCGAAATGGCCTACAGCCAGAGCGCGGCAGAAACCGTCGGCAAGGCAGGTTTTAAATGGACAATTCTGGATGAAATTCATACAGTCGAAAAAGTCGATTTTGAAAAACGCTACACTATAGGAGGTTTAAAGCTCGGTGTGGTATTTCGAGACAGCTCATTTTCCAGAACCTTTCCACCTGAATCGATTGTGCTGGATCTGGAAAAAATAGAAAAACAATACATCGTGACATGTCACGATGGCGAAGTATACGGACATTGGCACAAAGACGATCGTGGGTATTATAAAAAAGCTTTTTCTCATACCCAAATCTCCACTCTCACGGTCAGTGAATATTTGGCTGAGCTTTCAAAAGCCGGAGACATAACCATTCGGGACGCCAGTTGGGAATCAAAACCGGAAGAGCTCGAACAACATATCGCTCTCAGTCTCTGGAATGATCCTCGAAATAAAATTCACGGCATGCTCGAGACCTTCAAGAGAGAGGTTTTGATGCTTGTTGAAAGTCATCAAAATAATCCGGGTTATTTCCTAGCCAGGCATCATGCGGACAGGGGCGTGGCGTCTTGCGCCTGGTGGTGGGCAAGCGAGAGAAAGATCGGTCCTTTTTCGCCGGTTTCATGGAATCCAACGGAAATAGAAAAAGGAGCGCGGGAATTGTTCTCGGCCGCGACGGCTCTGTCACTTTCGGCGTCTAAAATGACCGAGATTACTTCCCTTTACAAGCGTTTAGAGACCGATATTTGGGCAAAGCACAAAGAGAAATATGATCCGAATTATCTGATAGAATAGTCGTATGAAAAATTACGCGGTGAGAGCGCATAGAGATATGCAGGACGTACTGATGAAACCGGAATCTACGGGACCGGAAATTCATTATTATATGATCCGTGGCGGAACAAAAAAGACCAATATTACAATTTGGGAACCTGGACTGGTGGGTGGCGAATATATGAAATCATACGGCCATTATCATGTGGGAAAACTGGATGAGACGTATACCGTGCTCCAAGGCCGAGGCATCATCGTCATGCAAACCAGAAAAACAGACAGGCAAGGAAAACCTATAGACGATGAAATTGAATTTTTCAGAGCGCTTTGCGTAAAAACCGGAGATAAAGTTTTCATTCCGAGCGGCGCGGGACATTTGGCCATAAACACCGGTAATACTTGGTTCGTTACGTCAGATGACAGCCCAGTCAATTTTGACGATAAAGATCCAGTTAGTCTGCCGGGGCATGCCGATTATGGTCCTTTCAAGAGGCTCCATGGAGCGGCTTATTATGTCGTGGAAAGAGGAGGCGCGCCCTCGCTGGTCAAAAATCCTCTCTATAAAAAATTCCCTAAAGAAGTCAAAATAGAATAGAAAAAAAACAGCAGAAAATATGCTGTTTTTTTATAATCTGTAGAGTTTTTTGATGTATTCATTGAGCATTCTCTCGGTAGTGAAATTCTTTTCTATGATGGAGACGGTTTTGCGCATGCGATTTTTCCATTCTGCCCTGTCGTCATAAAAGAGAGGCGCCACCTCTCTCTCCAAGAGATCATAAATCGCTCCATCGGTGTTTTCTTCGGGCAAAATCCAACCAATCCCCTGCCAATTAACTTCCTCTATCCAGCCGTCGGCTATGCTCATTTGAAGTGTTCCGTTTAATCCCGCTTTCATACCAGACGTGCCGCAGGCTTCTTTGCCTCGAAAAGGAGTGTTGAGCCAGACGTCTGCTCCCTCTACCAATTTGTGAGCCAGAGATATGGAGTAGTCAGGTATATAGGTAATTTTGTTTTTCCATATCGGATCATTTGTGAGAGCTAGAAAGCGATCCAAGGCATTTTGACCTCCAACATCGTTATTGTAGACATTTCCTGAAATAATAAATTGGAGAGACCGATTGCCAGAGCATAGTTTTTTCAATCTTTCCAAGTCCGAGAGCAGAATTTCCGGCCGTTTGTAAGCAACGAAACGCCTGGCCCATACTACCGTACAGATGTCCGGATCCAGAGAGGAACCAGTCTTGGCATTGGCGTATTCAACTAGTTTTTTACGAAGTATTGATTTCGATTCTCGAGAACGCCATCTGTCGGCATAGACGCCGTTTGTGATTGCTATGAGACGGCTCTTTGGATGCACTTTTTTCTCGAATTTGGCATGGAGCACACTCACGGCATTGGCGCGGACGGCGGCATTCATGAGGAAGTGAGTAGCGGAAAAAAGGCGCACTTCGGAATCTACGCCCAGATCAAAAAGTTTCAGGACGGATATGCCAAAACTCTGACAGTATGGTCCGAAATAGCGCATAAAATCGCTTTCTTCTATTTTTAAACCGGCTTGAGAGAAAATAGTGTGTTTGGTGGCCACAATTTTTTGCCGCACGATTTTCAACGTTTTCGATATGTTTTGTAGTTTATTTTTTCCCGCTGTTTGCAACACCAATTCAAATGCCGCAAATGCGGCGTGGCCTTCATTCAAATGATAAATGCGTGGCGTGATACCCAGAGCCCGCAATGCCCGCACCCCGAGAGCGCCCAAGACAATATCTTGTCTAGCCCATGTGTATTCATCCAATGAATAAATAGCCGAGAGAATTGCCCGCGATTTTTCGTCGTTTTCTCTTATATTAGTATCGAGCAGAATGAGCCAGACATTCCGGCCGAAACGCCTAGCGCGCAAATGAGTTTTTATTGACCCGTTTTCAAATGGAATATCTGCGATGAGAGGCTTGCCTTCTCTTGTGATGAGAGAATATTTTTCTTTCCTCTGTTCATGGTTTTTGTCGCTATGCCATAGTCCCATGAAAACCATAGGAAAATCAGCTTCCGCCGCTTCATATATCAGATCCGCGGCCAACACGCCGAGACCGCCGGCATAAGTGAGAGAATCGTCTTCCAGAGCGTATTCGGCGCAAAAGTAGGCCACTGGTTCTCTATCAAAAAATATAGAATCGGCTGGAATGGTTTCTCTTGCTTTCAAAAAGTCTCTGATTGTTTCCTGCGTCTCTCTGGGGCCTGATGTTTCCACGGTTTTTATTTCCAATTTCTTGACAGGACTGTCGTTGCCCTCGGGAAAGAGAGCGTCGCCCACAAATACCACTGACTCTTTCGGAAGCTTTAGATATTCTATGATTTTGTCCACACCAAAGGCTTTATCAATGCCGTCGTTTGTCACGTCTATAGAAGTAGTGCCGCCGATTTTGAGCTCGAGACCAGAGAGAAGTGGCGAAAGTTTTTCCACTAAAATAGTCCTCTTTTTTTGATCCGGATCCCAAGGATTTTTGAGATCTGGTAGAGCATCTCTACCCAGAGCCGAATATGTCATACCCGAATCTCTGTCGTCCAACAATGGTTCAAGTTCTTTCTCACTTATGCCGAGCACTTGCATAAAAGCTTTGCGCACACGCGCTTTATTCCTGCTTGTCAGTTTTTCGGCATATATTCTCTGCCAGCATTTTTTATATATCCACAATTCGGCGCCGCTGGTAGTGAGAATGTAGAGACTGGCCAGCTCTCTCGGAGTAGCAGAGAGAGGTTTCAAAAGTTCTGATTCAAATTGAGCGAATGACGCTCCGGATATGACCGCCACTTTAGTTTGCTTTAAAAGTTCGCGCAAGAGCGACGCTGTTTCTCCGGTAATGGCTGATCGGCTTTCTGTGAGAGTGTTGTCTAGGTCAAATACGATGAGTTTCGGCATGGAATCATTATACAGTAAGAATTTATGCCTGTTTTTTGTTGGTTAAATATATTGGCTCCGCGACCTGGATTCGAACCAGGGACATCCTCCTTAACAGGGAGGCGCTCTACCAGCTGAGCTACCGCGGAATGGTCGCCAAAACTTTCATGGCTTTCAAATATTATCAAAATATCAAAGAAAGACAAAGCCTCTCCAAAACGTACTATAATGAGAGGCAATGGTCGAAGATAAAAATACAAAAAATGCACAGGATGTGATTTTGGTCAGACAGGCTCTGGAATCCAGCAATCAGTTTGGCCGTATCATAGAAAAATACCAAGAGCCTGTCCGCCGATATGTCCGTCGCATAGCCGGTCCGTCCGCGGATGAACTAGACATGCTCCTGCAGGACATATTCATAAAAACCTATGAGAATTTGAACGACTTTGATTTGGGGCTGTCATTTTCATCGTGGATATATCGCATCGCCCATAACGAGAGTGTGGATTATCACAGGAAAAAGAAGAGATATGGCGGCTCTCTGGATGATCCGATAGGAGATGATGAAAATCTGACTCTGGCTGAAACGATTGCCACCCCCGGAGATATCGCTCTGGAAACCGACAGACAATATGTGAAAAAAAATATAGCTTTAGTTCTCGACGAGCTAGATCCAAAATACAGATCGGTCCTCGTTCTCAAATTTTTGGAAGATAAAAATTATGATGAAATCTCGGATATTTTGAAAAAACCGCCGGGGACCGTAGCCACACTGATACACCGGGCCAAGAGAGAGTTCAGGCGATTGGCGGAAGAAAAAGGCATATATAGCGTAGACTTATAAAAACTATGACATTCGAAAAACAAATACTGGAAAAAATAAAAGAGAGACATTTGCGGCCGACACCAAAAGGTTTCTTTTATGCCCGCGATATTATTATTTGGCTTTTTTTGGGTCTGTTTGTGACAGTTTTATCGCTCGGTTTCGCCATGACCATGTTTATGATCCATGGCACAGACCTCGGACTCTTTGAAAAACTCGGACTTTCAAACGGCCAAAAAATAATTTATTCTATTCCTTTCTTTTGGATTTCTGCTTCCATAGCGGTGGCTCTGGCGGCATTTATTAATTTTCGAAATACTCGCCGCGGTTACAGAATGAACGCCAAACAGTTTGTTTTGATAGCTACTCTCATCGCTCTGGCTCTCGGTTCCACCATATACGCTCTGGATATAGCCAAATTCGTGGATAAAAAAGCTTCGGAAAATTTTCCTTTCTATAATTCGGTCATGCCGCTCAACATCAATACGTGGCTCGATCCCGAACACGGGCTTCTCTCCGGCGCCGTGAGAGACAGGGAATCGGAATCAGATTTCATGCTCCGAGATGCAAATGGTGTCTTGTGGCACGTGACGGGCAGAAATATAGAGGTGGAAAAAGGTTTTGTCTGGGCTAGCGGAGACAGAATCAAAATTATAGGCGTAAAAACAGGGACGGATGAGTTCCGGGCTATAGAGATTTTGCCGTGGGAAAAGAGACCTATAAAAGAATAAAAAAGAGCAAAAGATATGCTCTTTTTTATTCTTTTATGGTAATCATCACATGGATATCCAAATTCATGCGGTCATAAAACGAATATGTGCCGGGACTGGAAAAAGAAAGCGAGTAGCTCTCCCCCGCTCCGAATTCTCCGGATTCCAGTCTGGCGTCTCGTTTGGATGATCTCTCTTCGGCTATAGTGTGCCGACTATCGTCTATGACCATAAAAACTATTTCATCCCCCGGTCTGGCGCTGACAGAAACTGGTTCTGCTCGGTCTTCAAATAAAAAGATTTTATGAATGGATCCGCCACCATAGAAAACAGAAGCCAGATTTTCCCCCGATTGTTCTAATTTTTTGGTTAGGGCGAAAGTTCCTGCCACGGCGAAAATGAGAAGTAGCCAGACTATCGCTATTTTGCTGTTTTGTCGTTGCAGAAATTTCATGACATTATTATACAACTTAAATTTGTAAAACTACTCGATGGCTCATAATAGAAAGATAAAGAAATTATGAATTTGGGGATAACTCCATTTTTGCGGTTTGTGATAAAATATGCACATGACTAGAAAAATTACATTAGAAAAAATAGGGGCAAGTGTAGGAAAACTAGAAACCACCGTAGAAAAGCTGAGTGCGAATATGGGGAAATTGGAAACTACGGTAGAAAAGTTGGGTGTGAATATGGGGAAATTGGAAACTACGGTAGAAAAGATGGGTGCGAATATGGATAGGTTGGAAACCACTGTAGAAAAGCTGAGTGCGAATATGGATAGGTTGGAAACCACTGTAGAAAAGTTGGGTGTGAATATGGATAGGTTGGAAACTACGGTAGAAAAGCTGAGTGCGAATATGGATAGGTTGGAAACCACTGTAGAAAAACTTACGTACATGACCCAAGAAGGTTTTCTCGTCATTGATAAACGATTTAACATTGTTGATAGGAGGTTTGAGGTAGTTGATAAACGGTTTTATGATTTTGAAATGAGAGTAAATAATCGTTTTGATACTGTAGATAAACGATTTGATATCGTTGAAAAGAAGCTTGATTACCGCGTTACATATCAAGACCATTTTGGCCTCGTAGAAAGAGTAGAAAAACTAGAGAAAAGATAGTCTGCGGATTATAAATTAACTTTACTAGACATATCATTGTCTCTGCTTGTCGTCGTCCATTTTTTCCAGGATAATTCCAAGTGAAAGGTTTTTATCCGACTCTCGGCGTAACGATTGATTACATCATCAATCAAACCGACATCCACCTTGCTACCATACATGCCTTTTATATGTTCCAAATAGATGACCATTTTATTACATCACGACATGGCTTTTTCTATGAGACTGATAGCCGATGCAAAATTACCGAACCGAATACTGTGAGCTTCGCCTATAGAGAGAGGTATGGTCATAGCGCAATTCACTAGCCCTTCTAAAAAAGGATACTTCAAGCTGACCAATTTTGGTCTTATGTTTTTGACTACAAGCACAGAGCATTCCAAGGTTTTTTGATAAATATCCAAATCCCGAAAAGTTTTAACCGGCTTTTTGGGAGTAAACTTATATTTATTATTGTATTTTGATTGAATATAACTTTTCATATTGATATATAAGTATTTATGCTAGACAACGACAAACTGATTTTTGCGCGGCACTATTGCGACAGTGCCATCGCGATAATGCACCTTTCTGGCTCGTTTCTTTACCTGTAATTTTTTGACGATATGGAGCGGATAGAATTCGTAAAAATCCTTGTCGTCAAACCACGCGCATTTGAACTCAAATAAACGCAATCCTGTGAGACGTGATAGGGCCAGAGCGTACCAAGTCAACTGCTCAATCGGTTTTTCTTTGCTGGCGTTTGGTTTGTAGTCCAGAATGTGGATCATGCCATTTCTAATCTGCACGAAATCTATATGGCCGGTGAGAATTTTTGGAAATTTCTCTGTCTGTTTCGCGCCTTTCATTTCAATCTGGCCATCGTCCGTGATTTTAAATTTGAGCACGTTTTCCATATGTTCAACGTCTTCCCTCCTCACATATACCGGCACTTCGGTGGCCACGGTAACTGAATCATTGGCTATCATAAATCTCTGGAGGGCTTCATGTCTCGTTTTGTTGTCTGTCACCCCGCGCAAAACGAAATCGGCGATATCGTTGGCAAAATTGGATTTGCTCCTGACAATCATATCTGTCTTGTCAAATTTTGATTTGATCTCGGACATCCTGGCTCCCTCATCAAAATACTGATGTGGTGTTTCCGAAGAAACGGCGTCAAGGTATTCCTTGAGCCTGCCAAAACGGCGATTTTTGAACTCTTCCATTATGAGAATTGTTTTGGCGCGATGATAACGAAAACGATAGAGCTGGCGATGGGCCATAGTGACAACCTCCACCATTTTTTGCGGAGGAAACATTTTTATGGCCCACGGACGCATTCTCTCAAATCGACAGAGAGATTTGTATTCATCTATCCAACCCGAGAGTGTTGCCGGCAGTGGCGCCAGAAAATCCTTTATTGTCGCAAATTTTTGTCCCAGAAATTTGCATGTCTGCTCCAGAGTGAGACCCAAATTGTAATAACTGATACCTTCCATAATGACATTCAACGGGAAGCGTTTGCCTTTTACTCTCTCCGATGTAAATGTCCGGCCACAGTTTTCCGCCCGACAGAGATAGAGTTGCACTATTTCGTGTTTCTTTTGTCTCACACCTCGTTTGACAAAATTTAGAGAATTGCAATATGGACAAACGGTTTTGGTG
The DNA here is from genome assembly GCA_964627275.1 of uncultured Candidatus Saccharibacteria bacterium. Lineage (GTDB taxonomy): Bacteria > Patescibacteriota > Minisyncoccia > Phycocordibacterales > UBA6065 > UBA6065. The sequence continues at coordinate 2,462 of CAZVHT010000051.1, read as the reverse complement.
GACATTATCGCTTTAGATGTCGTTGTCGGATCTATAACATTTTTCTCGTTATTTTGTTGTATTTTACTGCTTGACATTTTTCTTTTAATTGATAACATATATTTACATACGGCTTCGGCCCTCCCCGCGAGGGGTAAATAAGAAAAACTCAGGTAATCAATTGCCTGAGTTTTTCTTTTAATTTTTCGAAATCTTTTTTATTCATTCCACCGATTTTATAACAAAGACGTTTTGCATCAACTAGACGAAGTTGAGAAAGGTTTGTTGTGCTTGTTTCTCCTTCCTTAAAACTAAAAGAGAAGTAGTAAATCCCTTTCTTTATACTTCTTGTCATAGAAAGTCCCCAAAAGCTTTCTTTGTTAAATTTTTTTATCACTATCATCGGACGCAGAAATTTGTCTCCTTTTCCATCTATTTCAAAACCGATATTTGTGCCTGTAGATACAGACCAAATATCACGTTCATCGAAAAATGGGCGTTCTTTGGTTTCGTGAATATTACTCTTTTCTATATGCCATTTTGAATAATCTTTCTTCATATTTATATACTTCATATTTCCGTATCACGAATCTCACCGCCTAAAATCTCACGATTTTCGTCGTTTTTCGCGTTCAACCCGAACAGACGTGAGATGATTTTCACAGTATTTTCTACCCAAAATCCATCCTATTCTTCTTGTTTATTTTGTCAATACTTACGGAGTTGGAGACGGTTCGGGGATAGGTGTCGGCGCTACTTCCGGAGCCGGTTCTGCGGTGGGTTCTGGCGCGATTAGAGTAACGGGTTCCGATACAGAAACTGGAATTGTTTCTGTCACTGTTTCCGCTGGTGGAACTGTAGCTCTCGGTTCGCTTGGCGTGATTTCCACTGTTCTCTCTCCCGGAGGAGTTGATACTACATTTGTCGCTCCGCAAGCGCCGGTTTGGGATTGGATGACACCGCCCGCCACATACATACAAACCGGCGCGCCGGTTTGGCGATCATATATGGTGATACCGGAAGCCGTCAAATTGTCCGCGGAGCCGACGGTGAGCGAGTTGACGACGACGGTATGAGCGGTGATTGAATCGGCTACGACAGAGACAAATCGAGCTATGCCGTTTTGTATGGTGGCCCCGAGACTACCAAAGAATGAAATAATGCTCGCGCCCATATTGTTTGACCATGTGACCTCCACCGTGCTAGTGCCGATACTTGATGGTGATGTTGTTCCCGAAGCGATTTTTGCCTCCAGTTCAGTCAATTTTGCCACTGTTTCTCCGAGTTCCGCAGTGGTGCTGGCCAATACGTTTCTCATGTCCGCCACTTCGGTTTCCAACGTCACAAACCTCTTGTCAAGTTCTTGCACGCCGGCGAGGATAAATGTAGAGAGTTTGTAGATATCCACGCCCTTGCCGCCGACGGAAAGTACTTCGCTAGGAGCTTCTTCGGCAATCAAACCGAGTCGGAGAGGATTGGACTGATCTTCGTTCGTATAGTGATACTCCGCTATACCTATATTTTTAATCTTGTCCAGAATTGAAGTTCTTTTGTTCTGATCTATATATGTAATATCGGTTTTTGCGTCTCTGGTTGAAATATTGACAAATGAATTTGCCGCTATATCCCCTATGACGTGCAGTTTGTATTCCGGTGAAGTGGTGCCTATGCCGACATTACCGCCGGAATTGATGGAAAACTGATTGGCTATATTGTTATTTTTGAGATTCATGAACACTTGGATGGTGTCTGTGACATTATTGCTATTTTCCAGAGCTATACCGACGGTTTCTCCGGAAGTCGTTTGTCTCATACCGACACCCGGCACACTGGAGAGGGTGATACGGTCACCGACAGATATCGCACCGCCCTCATTATTGACTTTGAGAGGCACGCGACCGGATAGGGCGATAGGAAGTTTTATATCATCCGGATACAACTCCTCATTGAATCCTCCGAGCCAGAATCCGGGTTTGGTGGAGACTACACCGAGGACAGGCATAGAACTGGTTTTTGTGGCACGACTGACGAATACCGGATTGACCGGATCGAGCTCCACGATTTCACCGGCAACTAAAGTCGTGTCTTTTGTAGGATAACTCTCGGCGAGGTCAAGGGAGTTGGACAGAGTGGCCACAGAATATATAGTACCAGCCGTTCTAGCGGCATTGGCGCAAGTAGGAGAAGTATCGTCCACGCAGAGAGCGCCGATAACGTTGAGAGTGGCTCCCGGCGTAGTTGTTCCCACACCGACGAAACCACTCGATCTATCTACATAAAAGTTGGGAGAAGAAGTGCCGACAGTGAATAATCCTCCGCCAAACGGCGTTGAGGTGCCTATAGAAATACCCCCTCCCGCATACGTAGAAGTTGCCGTGCTTGAAGTGGCCACAAAATAGTTACCAATCAGAGCATTTCCCAATATATCCCCCGCCACAGACAGTCTTTGCCCCGGAGTGGTCGTCCCGATGCCGACGTTGCCG
>CAZVHT010000050.1:0-12996 GCA_964627275.1 uncultured Candidatus Saccharibacteria bacterium | reverse complement strand
CTCGCTCAACATAGCTCATCAATTCATAGCTCAAATTGACGAGAAGATCAAAAACGCCGTCTTCGGCAACGTCGGTTCCATGGCAGTGTTTCGCGTTGGTGCAGAGGACGCCGAATATCTCGAAAAACAGCTCTCTCCCGCATTCACAGCAAAAGACATTATGAATATAGACAATTACAACGCCTATATGAAAATCCTCGCCAAAGGCATTCCGATGAAACCTTTCAATATCCGTGTGCCAGCTCCTGAAAAGGGCCGAGCGGATATAGGTGAAAAACTCAAAGAGCTCTCATATCTCTCTTTCGGCCGTTCGCGCGCCGAGGTGGAAGCGGAGATTATGGCGAAGTACAAGAAGGAAGAACCGAAGACGCCCGTTCTCGAATCTCTAAAAAGACCTCTTTAAACGTATATGGAGGATAGAATCAAAATTGCAGGAATTTTAGGCTTCGGCAAAATATGCTAACCTTACTATGCAAACGCTTTTATAAGAACTTCAATATATGGTAAAATTACTTCAGTTCTATTATTATATAATCTAACATAATATCATGGGCATTTTAGATAAATTCACTATACACCACGGTGAAAGATCGTTTAGTGAGATAGTAGAGGATGAAAAAGCTCGGCCTGTTCTTGCAGAGAAAACACTCGAGTGGCTCAAGCAGGAGAGGCCGCAATTATTCTCTCCAGAGAGTGGGTACACATACGAAGTCGCTGGTGGCTCTATAGTCGAATCATTCAAAGGCACCAAAGGGCCAGCCCAAACCCCAGAGGATTTTATAGATTCTATCATCAAGCCCAAAGATGCGAACGATGATGATGAGCGTCGTACACTAGCTGAAGAAGCGAAGAGATGGATAGTGGAGCAGGTTCAAGCGGCCTTATCAGCGGAATAAAGGCTTAATAATAACGAGCATACACATGACTACTTTTGAACAGCCAGAGCAGAAAAAAGAGGTGCCAAATGCACTTCTCGTATATGAGAAATTGTGGGTTGAGGGCTATGGAAAAACCAAGCCCGAGGATCAGATTTATAAACTTCAGGGGTGTGTCGCCCAGCTTCTTGAAGAAGATCCAGAATTTGAGTCATATCTAAATGAAAGTCTCATGAATTTTATCAAGAATGAAAAAGCGGACGATAAAAATGCGCTTGGTTGGGCTTTGATAAATGCTCTATCAAAACGAGGGAAAGAATTCGGCCTCAAGGTCGACTAATATTTTATAAGAGTTTCTAGTATTAGAACTCTCCCAATATCTCAGTTAGCTTCAATTTGTGTTCGTCGATGGCTTTCTCATCCGGCTGTATAGCCTCTATATCGATAAACAAGCCATCCCGTATTTCCAACACGTCTCGCCTATATCCGTGTGCCAGCTCCCGAAAAGGGCCGAGCGGATATAGGCGAAAAGCTCAAAGAGCTCTCATATCTCTCTTTCGGCCGTTCGCGCGCCGAGGTGGAAGCGGAGATTTTAAAGAAGTATAATAAGAAAGAAGAAGTGAAGTCATCTATCAGCAAAATATAAATTATTATATGAAAGAAATGACACAAACAGAAAAATTTGGAGATGAATTTGAAGCTCTGGAACGAGATATAAGGTCAGCCGAGAATTTTGAAGAATTATATGTCGCACTCGAAAGAGCCCAAGTCATCGAGGGAAGTCAGAAGACATATACTTTTGAAGAGATAAAAGCTCTCATAGAACCGATTCGTGAGACTATACAGAGATCTGTCAAATCCGGAATAGATATGGAGCGGACGAGGAATATACCTATGATTGGCATGATAACAAATACCCATAATCTCAGAAATAAAGTTATTGAATTACTCGACAAAGAAAAAGAATCATTTGACCAAGGTTAATACTGAAACTGATGAAACATCAAAAAGAAGAACGCACGCTTGTAATCATAAAACCAGACGGCATACAGAGGAGTCTGGTGGGAGAAATCATCGGCCGTTTTGAACGCATAGGGCTGAAACTGGTGGCGAGTAAAATGCTCGTGCCGACTATTGAACATATCGAAGCGCATTATACTCTGGACCCGGAATGGAGAGTAAAAACCGGCGAAAAAACTATAAAATCATATAGAGACAAGGGGCAAAAACATCCCACGAGCAATGATCCGAGAGAGGTAACAGCGGTTATTTTGGAAAAACTGAAAAAATATATGACCAGCGGTCCAGTCATAGCCATAGTTTTGGAAGGCGCTCACGCGGTTTCCATAGTCCGAAAAGTCGTTGGTGGCACAGAACCTCTCACTTCGGATGTAGGCACTATCCGTGGCGATTTTGTTCTGGATTCATATCAAATGGCGGATGCGGATGGTCGTTCGGTGCGCAATCTCATTCATGCTTCCGGATCTCCCACTGAAGCCGATATGGAAATCAAACATTGGTTTTCCTCAAATGAGATTATTGGCTATCGTCATATCCAAGAAGAAATTCTCTATGATGTGAATCTCGATGGTATTTTGGAATAGCCGCTGTTTTGCTTTATGTAACGAGTTTGAGTGGGTTAGACGAGTCATTTTTTTTGTTTCCGATTTTATTTTTCCCTTGCGGTCGCGGTTTTGCGGAATATAATTCAGAGTAGGGTTATCCGAGATATTAACTCTATAACATTTTTTTTGGGAGGCTCATATCGTTCGACGCCTTGGCGCCGTACTGCAGTCACCCACCTAGTTTATACTAGGGACGATATCCGGATGACCCGATAGAGAAACTGCTCACACAAATGAGCGGTTTTTCTATTACAAAAACAGGAGAGGAATGTCCGTGTGGAGTACGGAAGTTTTTTCTGCTGAAAAAACTTCCTCGTTTCCGGCGCCGTCGCGCCTCCAAAGCCTCCACACGGACATTCCTCTCCTGTTTTTGTTATACTATCCACATGTTTTGGAACAGATATTTTTGGCCGTCTGTATCGGTTATGGTTGTAGTAGTCGGATTGCATTGGTTCGCTTCATTGAATGATATATATGATACTGTTTGGTGGTACGACATTCCTATGCATTTCCTCGGTGGTTTATGGCTTTTTCTCTTTGGTCTGTGGGTGGTGAATACTCAATATGGCAATATTTTTCTCCGACATACGTCTGTAAAAAGTCTCATCTTTTTTGTGTTGGTTATAGGTGTTTTGTGGGAAATTCACGAGATTGTTTTTGGTTTTATGCACTTCTCCGATCCGGGATATTTTTTTGATACATTTAAAGATCTCACCATGGATATAATCGGAGCATTATTCGGTTCCGTTTTTATAAAAGGTGAAAGAAAAACAAAATAGTTTTGTTTTCTACTTTACCTCTGCGACTATTCGATCGAATGTTTCAGGATTGTGTTCTGCGAGATCAGCCAAGATTTTGCGGTCTACTTGAATATTCATTTTCTTTACTCGGCCCATGAATTTTGAATATGAAATACCTTTGGCGTCGAGAGCGGCGTTGATTTTGATTATCCAGAGATTTCGGCGGTCGCCTTTTTTATCCCGGCGATGAGCGAAAGCATACGCGCCGGCATGCATCAGGGCTTCGTTTGCCGCGCCTTCGTTGGTTCCTCTGCGGAATCTGTAGCCCTTGGCCGCGCGCAGTACGTTTCGGCGATTTTTTAAAGCGTTGACTGCTTTTTTTACTCGTGCCATGGTATTGATTAAAAAATTAGCGGAGACCGGAAAGAAATCGAGACTTTTCCTTGTTGGTCATGTGGAAAGGCGTGGTTGTGGCCTTCTTTATCTGGGAACGGCCGCTTTCTTTGGCATTGAAATGATTTTGGCCGGTTCGGCGGGCGAGAATTTTACCGTTTCTCGTCACTTTCAGTCGCTTTGCGTATGATTTGTTGGTCTTCATGGAGTTCGTGAGAAAATTAAAAGCCCCAAGGGGCAATACGTATATACTATCCGATTTAGCTTTTTTGTCCAGTTTTAGGCCCTCTCTATAATAGTCGTTAAACCCTTTGGGCTTTTGGTCGGCTTTTCGGCGATTTTGTAGTTTTCGGTGATGAGGGTGAAGATGCGTTTGAGTCGTTCTTCCAGGAACTGTGGATCCATATATTTTGACCTTCCCGGAAGAAATAAGTCTATCTTTATTCTATGACCCTCTTTGAGCCACAGAGAGGCTTTCTTGGCTTTCAGTTCCAGGTCATGCTCGCCCGTGCCGATTTTCACCTGCAAAGTTTTTATTTCTATGACGTGCGCTTTGGCTTTGGTTGCTTTTTCTTTTTTATTCTCCGCGTACTGGAATTTTCCGTAATCACTGATTTTAGCCACGGGAGGATTGGCGTTCGGCGATATTTCGATGAGATCGAGTCCGGCGTCGTGGGCTTTTTGCAAGGCTTCGTTTATGGAAAGCACGCCGTAGTTTTCGCCCTCGGGGCCTATGACGCGCACTTCTGGTGCTTTTATCTGATGGTTTATGCGAATTCTGCTGTAACTCAAAGTTTTTTTTGTTAGATAATTATTAGATATATGTATGATAATAAAAGCATATTTTTGTTTGTGGGGCAATGCTATAGTATAACTTGTCTATGATTATACTCATTGCCATAAGCGCATTTGTAGCAACATTTCTCGGAGGAATTTTTGCCATCAAATTTCGAGACAAACTTCATCTTATTTTAGGTTTCAGCGCCGGCGCTGTCCTCGGCGTGGCTTTTTTTGATCTTTTGCCGGAATCACTAGCCATAGCCGGAAAATTTTTTGAAAATTCGATTATTCTGATATTTATCGCTATCGGTTTTGTCGTTTACATGATTCTCGACAGGACTTTATTTATGCATTGCCACGAAGAAGACCACGAGCATCGAGGCAGATTCGGCGCCGGCAGTCTTTCTTTTCATAGCTTTCTCGATGGTATAGCCATAGGTGTCGGATTTCAAGTTTCAAACGTCGCCGGTATGATTGTCGCCGCGGCTGTTTTGGCTCATGATTTTTCTGACGGCATAAATACTGTCTCCATGATTTTGCGTCACGGGGGAAGCAGACGGGAAGCGGTCAAATGGCTCGCTTTGGACGCCATCGCGCCAGTCGCCGGCATCCTCTCTACATCGCTTTTCATTATTCCTCAGCAGTTTGTCGGGCTCATCGTCGCTCTCTTTGCCGGCTTTTTCCTCTACATAGGGGCGAGCGATCTCTTGCCTGAAAGTCACCATAATCATCCGACATATTGGACGACATTTGCCACTGTCCTCGGTATGGCAATGATTTTTGTCGCTGTGCGTTTCGCGGGGATGTAACTTTCCGTACTATGGGGCGTCTGACGCGTCTTTCTGTCTGTTATATTGCCAGTCTGTATGAAACGGTAGTCGTGCCCGTGCCCGCGTTGCGAATAATTCCCAGAGTGGCTTGCTTGCCTCTGATCCATTCGCCGTCAGCTTTTGTTTCAGGGGTGTCGAGAGTGTTTTGTTTCAAATCCACCGGTTTGAAATCAAATTTGACGTCAGCCATGAAATCTCCCTTGACTTCCCGTATATTGCCGATAGTTGTAATATTGTAATCGGTTATGCCGTAAATAGGGCAGGTATTCAGTTTTTTCAATGCTTCCAGGTATTGAGTGAGAATTGTCGAGGCCACTTCTCTCTCTGTCATTGAGAAAGGAACGTCGGAGAGGAACGCGGCGCGCAAATCAACGCCGCACGGATCAGCTACCGCTTTCTTTTTTTCAGTTTTTAGCGAAATACCGTACGCTATAGCTCCCAAAGCCACTAATACAACAACAATGGTGATTATTTTTTTCATAAGGCAGATTATAGCAGATCGGTAGACATGTGTATAAGTTCCTTTGGCTATTTTTAGCAAGTGGTACAATTAACACATGAACAAACAACATATCGTTTGGATAGTTGTCAGTATTATTATTATCGTCGTGCTCTCATTTTGGTTTTGGCCAGTGGGCAAGCAAGTGGGCAAGCAAGTCGAAGCGCCAGTCGTAGAAAGTGTCGTCAAAAATACGTCGAAGGTGGTGCCCAATACTAATCCTCTAAAGAGTGCCGCTCCGGCGGTCAATCCTCTAGAGAAAACTAACCCTTTCAAAAATGAATACAAAAATCCATTTGAATAAAAGAACGGTCGTTTTCGCTTTCTCTTTGTTTACTGCTCTCGCCTTCGTGAGCCAAGTTCAGGCGGCTTCTATATTCGATATAGAATTTCCGATCGCAGAGCTCGGCAGTTGTAAAGACAAGACTGAATGCAAAACTTACTGCGCCGTGGCGGATCACGAGCAGGCCTGCAATGACTTCGCGGCAAAATTCGGCATAAACACAGCAAAAGAAAATAAAACCAAAATCAATCAGGCGGTGAAAGACGGCGGGCCGGGGAACTGCGCTGCCGGATCCGATGATCCTCAATCCGCCTGCGAAAATTATTGCAGCTCCCAAGACCATATGCGACAGTGCATTGAATACGGAAAATCCCACGGACTGATGGACGGCAAAAAACTGGAAGAAGCCGAAAAAGTAGTCAAAGCTCTAGAGTCCGGCGCCAAATTACCGGCTGGATGTACCAACGAAAAGTCGTGCCGAGCGACATGTGAAAATCCGAGCGATGTCAGTGTCATGCGATCGTGCTTTGAATTCGCCGACAAGGCGGGCATTTTGCCTCCCGAAGCAAATAGAGAGAATGCCGAAAAAATGTTCAAGCTCATAGAAAGTGGCAAAGCGCCTTTTGCTTCACCTCGTGATTTCAGACAGTGCGAAAATCCTCAAAGCGAGGAAGTTATGCAGAAATGCATGAAATTCGCCGAAGAAAATGGTTTTGGACCGCCAGGCGAAGACAGAATGAATCAGACAGGCGAACAGGGCAATTTCGAGGGACAAGGGCGACCACGTATTCAAGAAAGAAAGGAAATGATGCCGAGAGACTTGGGGCCAAATATAAATCAGGATATGCGCAACAACATAACCCCCGAAATGATGAAGAATATAACTCCAGAAATGCGAAACAAGATGACGCCTGAAATGCAGAAAATGATAAATGACAGAGGGGCACAAGGGGCAATGCAAGGTACGCAAGAGAATATGCAAAACGGGCAATATCCATCTAGCGGGCAAAATCAACAAAATCAACAAAATAGCCAATATCCACAAAATCCACAAACCGGACAGTATCCTCCAGGTGGCCAGTATCCTCCAAATGGCCAATATCCTATGCCGGGAGGGCAACAATATCCTATGCAAAGCGGACAATATCCTCCATCCGGCGGATCAATGCCTTCCGGCACATCATATCCGACTCAACCTACAGGCTCTTATCCAAGCGGAACCAGTGGATCATATACTCCTCCATCCGGCGGATCAATGCCTCCCGGCGGATCTATGCCTGCTCCTACGAGCAGATTAAATGGAAGGACGAGTAATGCCGCTGCCATACTGTTCTCACAGGTCATGGGAATTTTTGAGAGATAAATTCAAAGACAAAAAATAAAGAGATTTTTCTCGAGAGACCTTCAGGTCTCTTTATTATTCTTGTTGTGGACTTGGTGAGCCAAAGTTGGAACCGAATTAACAGCATCCATTCTAACCTTGTATATGTGAGGGTTTGTTATGTATGGCATGGTCATACAGTACATCATTGGGGTGGTGCAAAGATACTGAACCTTACGCAGTCCTTGACAAATATTGTAATGTATTATATACTTGATGCTATGACAAAAATGACAAGAAATTCTATGGCAGTTTTGGTGTCTATATATGTCTTCTTTATGTTGGGTCATATGACTGTATTGGCGGCTAGTCCGGCTGTGGTCAATCTAGGAACAGCTGGTAATTTTGTGGTTCTATCGAAATCAGGAGTCTCAACTACAGGAACGACTCTATTGACTGGCAGTGTTGGAGTGAGCCCGATTGACCATACCGCTCTGACCGGATTTTCAGAGGTGCTGGACAGTTCGAATACGTTTTCGACTTCTATTTATGTAATCGGAAAATTGTACGCGTCGGACTATGCGATTCCTACTCCGACTTATGTCGGTACGGCTGTGAGCGATATGGGGACGGCGTATACAGATGCAAACAGTCGGGTGGCTGATAATACTGATCCGGGAACTATTGGATCTTGCGCTACTGCTTGCGATTTATCAGGTCTCATACTCGTTCCAGGCGTCTATACTTTTTCGGGTCCAGGCAATTTGGTAATAACAGGTGATGTCACTCTGGATGGCGGTCTAAACGATGTATGGATATTTCGTATACCAGGAACTTTAAATATTAGCTCTTCTAAAAAAGTTCTTTTGACTGGCGGTGCGCGGTCGGCAAACGTTTTTTGGGCGGTGGCTGGCGCGACGACACTCGGAACCAACTCTACTTTCGAAGGAAATGTTCTCGAAGCGGGATCGGTTATCGCGATGCAGACCGGCGCGAGATTGAACGGTAGGGCATTGTCGCAGTTTGCTATTACATTGGATGCCAACACGATTTCACTTCCTCTAGTTTTAATTCCTGATACTACGCCTCCGGTTATCACTATTCTCGGTTCTAGTTCCATGAATCTGACCGTAGGTGATGTCTTTACTGATCCTGGTGCGACGGCACTGGATGGTATTGATGGTCAGGTTCTCGTGACTGCTTCTGGTGTTGTAAATACAACTTTGGCTGGATCTTATGTAATTACCTACAACGCTACTGATGCCGCATCCAACACCGCCACTCCGGCGACGAGGATGGTCATCGTGAGCGCGACGATTGTTCCTCCTGTTTCTCCTGTTGTTCCTGTTGTTCCTGTTGTTATCCTTGTTGCGGATCTGAATGTCGTCGAGGGTAGGGGCTCTAGGAGTGGTGGTCGTAGCCGTGACGTGAGCGATATTTTTGTCGAAAACAATACAATGCTGGTTGCTTCCGTAGTCCTCACCCCAGTTCTCACCCCAGTCGCCACACCAGTCGCCACACCAGTTGTCACACCAGTTGTCACCACGATCTCTGGGTTTCCTGATACAGGGCTTGCTCCTATGGGCGAATTCAGCGATTTTATTTATAGCATTTTCGGCATGCCGGTTCAGGATTCTTATCCCGTCTATTCACAAGCAGTTTCCGGACATCCGGCTCGTCTGAAAATTCCAAAGATAAATGTGGACGCCGATATAGAGTCTATAGGTCTCACCACAAATGGGAGAGTAGATACGCCGAGAGAGCATACAAACGCTGGGTGGTTCAATTTGGGTCCACGTCCGGGCGAAAAAGGCAGTGCTGTCATTGACGGACATTATGGTTGGATAGGTCGCGTACCGGCTGTATTTGATAATCTGTCCAAAATAGAAAAAGGAGACCAGATATATGTCGGAGATAAAGAAGGCTCTACGATCACTTTCGTGGTGACCAAAGTAAAGATATACGGTGAAGGTGACGATGCTTCTAATGTATTTAATTCAGATGACGGATCCGCTCATCTAAACCTCATAACATGCATCGGCGACTGGAATGCTACTGGTCAGAGTTACCCTAGCCGATTAGTGGTGTTCAGTGATAGGAAGATATAGAAATAAAAAACTTCCCGTTTGGGAGGTTTTTTATTTGATGTGGAGGGTGGTTTGGTTTTATATGCGTCTGACTCAGGGTTAATAAGAACGGCACCTCGTCTTTTGAATTTGTACAGTTGAGATATAGTTAGCTCATTAAAAACGAGCCACGTATAGCAAAATAGCCCTATACATAAGGCTATTTTTGATTTGTGGAGGACTGTGAAGGACGTTAGAACTATTTTTGAGGGGGAGGGGAGGTATGTGCATATACCGTGGCTAAGTAGATACGTACAGCATTGATCAAATACCATCCTTAGATTACTTCATTTTTTTCCTACCCTTTGCACTCTCGATCACCTTCAAAGCCACTTCATCAAAATCAACGTCCTGTTTAGCCTCAATTTGTTTATATTTCGTAAACTTCTTTTCTCCGATTTCCTTCATCAATTCGTGTGATATCTTACCTGCATCACTCAAGATATTTCTATCGTTTATAGTCAAGAATCCATGTAACTTTTCTATCCAATCTTTCATCATCATAGGTACTCTGCGACGAGCTTGTTCTGTAGCAAATACAAGATACTGCTCTACCAGTGCATTTAATTGTAATAATTCCTCTTTATTGTAATAATTTTTTGCAATCACAACCTCTTCCTTCGTAGGTTTAGAACCACGAAAATTCGTAAGCCCCAAATTCTTCTTCTTATCATCTATTCTATCTACTACAATCTCCGCTGCTGTTTTTCCGGTAACTGCATAATGAACTTTGTTTTGAACAGTTTTGAAGAATTCAACGCTTTGATCATTTGTCGGGTCATAATCTACACTCGTCGCATAAATGTCGGTTATTTTGCGATAAAATCTCTTCTCACTACTGCGAATATCCGCGATCGTCTGTTCTAATTCTTCAAAGTAGTCAAATGGAAGATCTGGGTTCTTCAATCGCTCACTATCTATCACGAAACCTTTGACTATATACTCGGAAATTCTCTCTGTTGCCCATTTGCGGAATGCGGTACCTTGTGTCGAATTTACCCTGTATCCAACGGCAAGGATAAGCTCTAAGTTACAAAATTCCACATCTCTTTCAACTATTCTTACCCCTTCTTTTTGAACTATTCGGAATTTCCTAATAGTTGCCGATCCATCAATTTCTCTCTCATTTACAGTATTTTTTATGTGTTCATTTATAGTTGGCACCGACACCTGAAAAAGTAATGCCATCATCTTTTGCGTCAGCCACACCGTATCGCCGTTAAAGCGCACGTCTATCTTGACGCGCCCATTTTGATCTTTGTATATAACTATCTGTGAGTTGAGTTTTTCCATAAATTCATTCATTTCTTTCGTGAGAATGATATCATAAAACTTTGTGAGCTAAAGTTGGAACTAACTACATTATTGAGTTTTTGTTAAATTTTGGTGGAGATTATTGAATCAGATTAGAACCGAATTTATGAAGGACCAAGGAACCGTAAACGAGATTGTTCATAATCATTAACCCTCGGGAATTGATCTTAATGATATTATCTTTTTGAAGAGGATCTTATCGTTAGTAAAGCTTATATAAAGACGTACTTTCGCTTCCGAGCAAAAGGCCGTACAGCTTATCATCATAGGACCATCTCAGAATGTATGGTGTCTCACTGCTATTGAAAAGGAACTTACTTTCGCCATCTATTACGAGATGCACTGAAGGCACGGCACATCCGTCATATTTACCAAACTCACAAACACCACTTACCCTAATAGTGCGCGATTTGTTGTAGCCTGATTCATATCTTTCTATATGATCTTCTTGTATTGCGTCTTTTGGAATTGATTCAGTGTTAACAGCGGAGTTGTCATTAAACGCTTTCGTCTTCAAATCTAAAGAACAATGGTTCACGAAACCATTTTTTTGTTTGTTGGGGGTACATGTGTAAAAAATTCGATCGTTATCTATCCACCCAAAAGCGTATGGTTCTGTGGAGGGTTTTGATATCCATAAAGAATTGTCCTCTTTCGAAATAGGCTCCACATTTCCCGTATAAAGATCTTTCACATAGAGGTCAAATCCATATATCGTTCTCCATGTACCATTCTCGTTCGTAAACATTTCGGTATCAGCCTCTCTGGCGACTGCATATAAGAGGCGTTTTCCATCAGGAGAGAACATGGAAGAGTTTTTCGGAATCCCATTATTAGGGGCGAGAATTACAGCTTCCTTTGTCTCTAAATTGAAAAGACCTGTCCTCGAAGAGTCATAATCCGCATAAAAGAGATAATCGACAGGTTCGCGGAAAACCACAAAAGGGGATTTTGTCGAAAACTGCGGGTCGACCATTCGATAGCCTACTCGTGCATATTCCTCGACGATAGGGCTTTGGTACTTCTCTTCAGCAATTTTTCTAAATGGAATCTTTATTGATTCGATAACAATAATGCCACCATAACCGCCAGTTAAAAATGCAAGGGCTACAAGTATTAAAATAATCGAGACTGTCAAAATTAAAACTCTCGCAAGGATACGCTTTTTAGGAGGCTCTGGTGGTACAAATGGTGCTTGAGGAGGCATGTGTAGTCTGTTAATTAAATAATAACACACTTTCAAAGGGATAGTTTCTTAGGATGGGTCGTTTAGACAAATAAAAAACCTCCCAAACGGGAGCTTTTTTATTTGTGGTGGAGATGGGCGGAATCGAACCGCCGTGCATGTGAGGAATCCAGCGCTTCTACGCGACGTAGAAACTTTTTTCCGCCGGAGCGGATTTGAGCGGTCGTGCTATAAAAATTTCAAAACGCACAATCGCCGAGTTTCAGAGGCCGAAGCCTTTTGAAGCGGACCGAAACAGTTTCGCTTCTATCCCCGTTTTATAACATCATGGTCCGACTGCGCGGGGAGCGTGGTCGGGTGATGTCGCTTAGGCTGTCGCGTAAGCAAATGAGAAACCGTTCATCGCCAATGGCGATTTTACAGATTTTGCATTTGGTTTGTGGAAAGTTTAGAGAGTTATCCGGCTCTATCGCGCGCGAGAGGATTGGGTTCACATGTCTAGGCCGATCATCCCCGTATTTAAATCATTTTTGAAAGCATCAGACACAAGTTCGAATCGCGAGGGGAAGGGAGCGCCCTTCGGCGTGGGTCCGGCCCCGAGCGAGGAGAACTTGTGTCTGATGCTCTCTATTCGTATTTCAAAGTACGCTGTATGTCCCTATCGGTCTCTCGTCTCTTTATGGTCTCGCGCTTGTCGTATTTTTTCTTGCCACGGACGACTGCTATATCTACCTTCATTTTTCGCCCTTTACTATACACCCGCAGAGGCACTATTGTCAAGCCTTTGGCGAATTCAATATCGCTCAACTTTCTGATTTCCTGTTTGGTCAGGATTAATTTACGAATTCGCATAGGGTCATAATCAATCGGCGTATTTGACGGCTGATATGGGGGAATAGACATTTGCACCACATAGGCTTCGCCACCACGTACCGTCACATGAGCGCCATCGAGTCCAGCAGTATGAGTGCGCAGAGATTTCACTTCCAAGCCAAAGAGCTTGACGCCTGCCGTGAGGGTCTCG
>CAZVHT010000049.1:0-9363 GCA_964627275.1 uncultured Candidatus Saccharibacteria bacterium | reverse complement strand
CTCTCCCAGATGAAGCGAAACATTCAAGACAGAATGTCTACCATAGAGCCTGACACGACTACTCCTCTCACTTTTGTTTCACCTCGTCCTCTCCAAGCTCGTCTCAAAGAATTTTTTACCACAAACCAGCTCTCACAGTTCATGCAGCAGGAAAATATTCTCTCCGAGCTCGAACATTTACGCACCCTCTCCGCTCTCGGTCCCGGAGGTCTCACTCGCGAGCGCGCCGGTTTCGAAGTCCGAGACGTTCACCCGTCTCATTACGGTCGCCTCTGTCCAATTCATACCCCGGAAGGCCCGAACATCGGTCTCATTTTACGTCTTTCCACATACGCTCGTCTCAATGATTTCGGCATGATAGAGACGCCATATGCCCGAGTAAAAGGGGGCAAAATAACCAAAGAAATTGTTTATTTGAACGCTCTCGAAGAAGAGAGTCACAGAATTGCCCATGCTGCCACTCACTATGACAAAGACGGCAAGATAACCGAAGAAGTAGTGGAAGTGCGCAAAGACGGCAGTCCGACAATCATCCGTCGTGAGGAAGTGGATTTTATAGACGTTTCCACCAATCAGGCATTTTCGATCGCTACAAACATGATTCCTTTCCTTAACCATGACGACGCCAATCGAGCGCTCATGGGTTCGAACATGCAAAAACAAGCAACACCCTGCATCATTCCAGAAGCTCCCCTGGTTGCTACCGGCATAGAAGCGAAAGCCGCCGAATATACAGGCAGAATAATTTTAGCCCCAGAAGACGGCACCATCACGGCTGTTGACGCAAAACATATCGTTTTTAAAGGCGCCAAAAGCAAAGAGAGAACATATAAACTGGTTTCTTTTCAGAGAACAAATGGATTCACCGCATATCATCAACGTCCGGTCGTAAACCTCGGCGACAAAGTCAAAGCGGGCCAGGTTCTCTCCGACGCTTCTTCTTCCGATAGAGGTCAAATCGCTCTCGGCCAGAACATGCTCGTGGCCTTTATGTCGTGGTCTGGCGCGAATTACGAAGACGCCATAATTATTTCAGAACGGGTGGTCAAGAATTCGAAATTCACTTCTATTCATATAGAGGAATTCGTGGTGAATGTCCGCGATACGAAACTCGGGCCTGAAATCACTACTCATGACATTCCAAATGTTGGCGAAGGCAAGCTCCGAAACCTCGACGAAGACGGTATCATCCGTATAGGCGCGGAGGTTCGTTCCGGTGACATTCTCGTCGGCAAAATCACGCCAAAAGGTGAAACACAGCTCACTCCGGAAGAGAGACTTCTCCGTTCTATTTTCGGAGAAAAGGCTCGCGATGTAAAAGACACGTCAAAGAGAATGGAAGGAGGCAAACGCGGTCGTATCATTACTGTCAAAGTTTTTTCTCGTGAAAAAGGCGACAAGTTAGAATCTGGCATTATAAAGAGAATCCATGTAGAAGTTGCCCAGCTCCGCACAGTATCCGTCGGCGACAAGCTCGCCGGCCGACACGGCAACAAAGGTGTCATTTCCCGCATTTTGCCTGAAGAAGATATGCCGTACATGGCTGACGGTACTCCCATAGATGTCATTCTCACACCTCTCGGTGTGCCGTCTCGTATGAACCTCGGTCAGATTCTCGAACTTCATCTCGGCATGGCTGCCCATACTCTCAACTATCAAGCAATCGTGCCACCTTTCGCCGGCGCCACAGGCGATGAAATAAAACAAGAGCTGGTAAAGGCCGGTCTGCCCGCTAATGGAAAAATTCCTCTCTATGACGGACGCACGGGCGAAAAATTCCAGCAGGACATTTCTGTCGGTTATATGTATATATTAAAGCTTCATCATATGGTAGAAGACAAAATTCACATGCGTTCTATAGGCCCGTACTCACTCATTACCCAACAGCCTCTCGGTGGCAAAGCGCAGGGAGGAGGCCAGAGATTTGGAGAAATGGAAGTCTGGGCTCTGCTCGGACATGGCGCGGCTTATACTCTGCGCGAAATTCTCACGGTCAAATCGGATGATATCCAAGGCCGCTCTCAAACCTTTGACTCGATTGTCAAAGGCGAAAAACTCCAGCCGCCGAACATTCCAGCATCGTTTCATGTATTACTGAATAGCCTCCGTGGCCTGGCGCTCGACGTCGAACTGCGCAAAGACGGCAGAGATATAAGCAAAAGGAAATAATCTTCTGATCAAAAAATTTATGGCATATACAAAAAACAAAGCTTCCGAGTACACCGATTTTGATGTCGTAGCCCTACGCCTGGCTTCGCCGGACAGGATAAAAGAATGGTCGTTTGGGGAAGTGACAAAGCCGGAAACTATAAACTACCGAACCCAGAGAAGCGAGAAGAACGGCTTGTTTGACGAGAAAATTTTCGGTCCGGACAAAGACTATGAATGTTACTGCGGCAAATATCGCGGTATCCGATACAAAGGCATCGTCTGCGAAAAATGCGGAGTGGAAATCACTCGCTCTATCGTCCGTCGCGAGAGAATGGGTCACATAGAACTGGCCACGCCGGTTTCTCATATCTGGTTTCTGCGCTCTATGCCTTCCCGCCTTGGTATCATTCTCGGTATGACCACGGCGGACTTGGAAAAAGTGATTTATTTTGCCGGTTATATCGTCACATCCGTAAATGAAGCGGCTCGCGCCGAAATAATGCGTGATCTCGAATCAGAGTTCAAAGCCAAAGTAAAGAGTGTCCAAGATGAAAAAACAAAAGAAGCTCTCAAAAACATGTATCAAGCCGCCAAAAAAGAAATTGGAGTCATAGAACAAGGCGTTGTCCTAGACGAATTGGAATACGGCAAATATGCCATGAAATATTCAACTCTCTTTGAAGCCGGTATAGGCGCCGAAACAATCTATAATATTTGCAAAACCATTGATCTCAAAAAGCTGGAGGCCAAGGTGATTATCGATCTGCAAAAAGCAAACAGTCTCGAAAAAGACAAGATGAATCGCAGGCTTTCTGTTGTGAGATCTATGATAAAGAGCGGCATCCGACCGGAATGGATGTTCCTGTCGCGCATTCCGGTCATTCCGCCGGCATTACGTCCCATGGTTCCTCTCGACGGCGGGCGTTACGCCACTTCTGATGTCAACGATCTCTATCGCCGTGTCATAAACAGAAATAATCGTCTCTCAAAACTGAAAGAAATCAATGCTCCAGACGTCATCTTGCGAAACGAAAAGCGCATTCTCCAGGAGGCAGTGGACGCCTTGATTGACAATTCCATTCGCCACGGCAATTCGACGACTGCCGCCGGATCGCTGGCCGCCAAGCGCGCCCTCAAATCTCTGGCCGACAACCTAAAAGGCAAGAGGGGGCTTTTGCGAGGCAACCTCCTCGGCAAGCGCGTTGATTATTCCGGCCGTTCGGTCATCGTCGTCGGTCCTGAACTGGCTCTCGACCAATGCGGTTTGCCGAAACATATGGCCCTCGAGCTGTTCAAACCTTTTGTCATTTCCGAACTTCTAAAAACCGAACTGGCTTATAACATCCGCGGTGCATCCCGTCTCATAGAGGAAGGTATTCCTGAAGTTTGGGCTATACTGGAAAGAGTAATTGAAGGCAAATACGTGCTACTCAACCGCGCTCCGACTCTCCATCGGCTCGGCATTCAGGCCTTCCGGCCGATTCTCATCGAAGGCAATGCCATCCAAGTGCATCCCCTGGCCTGTTCGGCATTCAACGCGGACTTTGACGGCGACCAGATGGCCGTTCATGTGCCTCTCTCGCCTGAAGCTCAAAAAGAAGCAAAAGAGATCATGGCTTCCGACAAAAATATTTTGAAACCCGGTTCTGGCGATCCGACACTCATAAACAAAATGCTCGATATTGTCCTCGGAGCATATTGGATGACCAAACAAGTAAAAGCAGAATTGGGCGAAGGTAAAATATTCGAATCTCCGGAAGTGTCTATCCTGGCGGCTGATTTCGGCGCAGTTTCCTATCGCGCTAAAATAAAAGTATTAGCCCCGGAAAATCCGAAATATGCCGAATTCAAAGGCAAAGTATTCGAAACAACCATCGGTCGTATTCTCTTCAACAATATTCTGCCTGCCGACTATCCTTTCATAAACAAAGAAATAGACAGGAAGACCATATCGGTTATCGTAGACGAGCTCATCGTGCGTTACGGCATAGACAAAGTGCCTTCCATTCTCGATAAAATAAAGACCTTTGGTTTTACCTACACCACTTATTCAGGCATTACCTGGGGCATAGATGATGTCATGGAACCGGTCGGCAAAGGAGATGTGGTATCAAAGGCCAAAGTCGAGTCTGAAACAGTCAACAGTCAATTCGGTGATGGACTTCTATCCGAAGATGAACGTGTGAGAAAGAACGTGGAGATTTGGCACAAAGCAAAGTCAGATATAGAAAAACTGATTCCCGATTCTCTAGAACCAAACGGTCCCGTAACCGACATGGTCAAATCTGGCGCCCGAGGTTCTGTCGGAAACATTACCCAGATGGTGGGCATGAAAGGTCTCATCACTTCGACATCCGGCGAGACTATCGAATTTCCGATTATTTCCGGCATGAAAGAAGGTCTGACGCCAATCGAATACTTCATCACCACTCACGGCGCCCGCAAAGGTCTCACGGATACGGCTCTAAACACCGCTCGCGCGGGATATCTCACTCGCCGTCTCTTTGATGTGGCTCAGGACGTCATGGTTACGGAAGAAGATTGCAGCACAAAAGATTCAATCGTCATAAAGAAAGAAAGCGTGTCGGGCATAGAAGTTTCCATTGCCAAAAATATTCGCGGTCGCATTCTGGCTCTAGACGTAAAATCTACCGATGGTAAAATTTCCTACAAAAAAGGACACCTCATCTCAAAGCAAGATGCTATGACTATCGAAAACGCCAATATAACCGAAGTGCGCGTCAGATCTCCTCTGGCTTGCAAAACTTTGCACGGCGTCTGCAAGCAATGTTACGGCATCGATCTCGGCAAAAATCATCTCATTGACATAGGCGAAGCTGTCGGCACGGTTGCCGCCCAGGCTATAGGCGAGCCGGGAACCCAACTGACTATGCGCACATTCCACGCCGGTGGTACAGCCTCCGTCGGTGGTGACATAACCTCGGGCTTGCCTCGCGTGGAGGAAGTTTTTGAAAAGCGCCGACCGAAAAATCCAGCTGTCATTGCTACTGTTTCCGGCACGGTTTCTTCCGTAAAAGATTTTGGCAAGGAAAAAATTATTACCGTTATGCCTGATATAGAAGACAAAAGTAAGAGTAAGGGGAAAAAAGCCGGCGAAATCGAATATACGTTCAATTACAAACGCATGGCATTGGTAAAAATGGGCGACAAGATAGCAAAAGGCCAATTTCTCACCGACGGTTCGGCCGATATAGACGAAATATTTGAATTTTCAGGCAGGGAAAAAGCCATGGAGTATATCATTCATGAAATCGGCAAAATCTACGAACTACAGGGTGAGACCGTTTCGCGCAAACATATCGAGATTATCGTCAAACAAATGTTTTCCCGCAGGCGTGTCACAGACTTGGGAGACACCAAATTCTCCGTTGACGACATGCTCGATGTCTATGATCTCAATGTTGAAAATGAAAAAATGAAAGCGGCCGGCAAAACTATCGCCACTGCGGAATCGGTCGTCATGGGTATAACTGAAGTGTCGCTCTCGCGCCAGAGTTTTCTCTCGGCGGCGTCCTTCCAGCACACTACACGGATCTTTATTTCCGCCGCTATTCGTGGTACCGAAGACCATCTCACGGGACTGAAAGAAAATGTCATCATCGGTCGTCTCATACCGGCCGGTTCCGGTTATAAAGGTAGTCCGAAATATGAGATGATTGATAAAGTAACGCCGAAAGAAGATTCTTATAGGAGAGATGAGTAGTTTTTAGAGCACTTCGCGGGGTGGGGTTTTCGCTCATTCGGGACGGTAACCGCTCCGGGGTCGCAACTATCCCTCATGAGCTCAAACCCCACCCCGCTTTGTGCCAAAAAAATTATGAGTCACGTACAAGACATAAAGGAGCGTTTGGATATTGTTCAAGTGGTGAGCTCCTACATAAAGCTCGAAAAATCAGGCGTGAATCTAAAGGCGCGCTGTCCTTTTCACAATGAAAAAACTCCTTCATTCTATGTTTCTTCCGAACGTGGTTCGTTCTATTGTTTTGGTTGCGGAGTCAAAGGCGATATCTTTACTTTCGTAGAAAAATTCGAAGGACTCGATTTTATGGGTGCTCTCAAAGTTTTGGCAGAGAGAGCGGGGGTCAAACTCGATAAAATGGGCTTGCAAAAAGACAATCGCAAAGAAATTCTTTATGAAATTTTAGAAACGGCAACCAGTTTTTTTGAAGAAGAACTGCAAAAGGCAGATTCGGCAAAGCAATACGTTATTAACCGCGGTCTCTCGGCAAAGACTCTGGAAAATTTTCGCATAGGCTATGCCCCGAACGATTGGAGAGTCTTGCGAAAATTTCTCCAATCAAGAGGTTTTAGCGATGCGGATGTATCAGCGGTGGGTCTCATAAAGAAGACGGACAAGAGTAACGGCGATCCATATTATGATGTTTTTCGTGGACGTATCATGTTTCCTATAGGCGATACGTCCGGCAGAATTGTCGCTTTCTCCGGCCGTATCGTCACGGACGATGGAAAGTCGCCGAAATATCTCAATAGTCCGGAGACCCAACTTTATAACAAATCCAAAACTCTCTACGGTTTGGATAAAGCCAAAATGGGTATTCGCAAGCGAGGTTATTCCATTCTGGTCGAAGGTCAGATGGATTTAGTCATGTCTCATCAGGCCGGTCTCACAAACACTGTGGCCGCTTCAGGTACAGCTTTCACCGAAGATCGCGGCGTGGATTCGGCTTTTGGGCTTTTGACTAGATTATCCGACAATATAATCGTGGCGTTTGACGCTGATGTCGCAGGCCAAAAAGCGGTGCGCAGGATCGTACCAGCCATATCACTGGGTATGAATGTCAAAATTGTGGATATAAAAGGAGGCAAAGATCCGGCCGATATTATAAGAGCCAATCCAAAAGACTGGATAAAAGCCCTGGAAACAAAAAAAGATTTTATAGATTTTTTGATCGATGGTCTGGTTGATTCAAAAGCCTCTCCCGGTAATGTTTTAAAGCAAGTGAGACAGGATATTTTTCCGTATGTCAGGGCAATTCCCAGCGATACGTCACGATTCCAAGCCGTAAAGAAAATTGCCGATAAATTATCTATCAGCGAAGGCGCCCTCTGGAAAGATTTGCAGGAATATGTGAAGCAGAATAAAAATGAAACAAAAAATCCCATTGCAATCGCGGATAAAATCCGTCGCATAGAACGTCTGGAATCCATAGAGAGAAAAATCATAGGCATTCTCTATTCCAACCAATATTTCAAAGGAGACGAACAGAAAAAAAGAGAATTTGAGAGTATTGCTGGCGAAGAAAAAATGAAAATATTTGTGGCTCTTTCTACGGATGATATAGCCGAACTCACTCTGGAGGCTGAAATAACTTATGGTGGAGTTGATATAGGCCATGAATGGAAACTGCTTTTACTTCATCTAGAAGCAGAGTACGCAAAGAAAAAATTAGAAATTGCTATGATGGAACTTCACAAGACGGAAAAGAACAGAGGAGAGACGGGAGAAATTGTGGGAAAAATTCAGGAATTGACCGGGAGAATTCAGGCGATTAAAGATCTGACAGAAAGAATTTAACAGCTTTGGAATAGTATATAATGAATACACAAATGGCTAAAAAAACGAGAAAAACAAAGGTTAGAAAGACAAAAAAAACGCTCAAAATGGCGAAAAAGAAAGCCTTGAAACTAAAACTCAGCCCAAAACAGCAAAAGGCGAGAGAAAAGGCAAAAGAGGCGAATCGCAAGGCCGACAGGCTTTTGGCCAAGGGCAAAGAGAGAGGCTTTGTGACATACGACGAAATCTTGAAAGAGTTTCCGACGGTTGAAGATGACATTATTTTTCTGGATGATTTATATAAAAAATTATCATCTGCAGGCGTAGATGTTTTGGAGTCGGGAGGCATACTGGATCTCGAGCCTCCGGCAAAAGAAACAGGCAAGAAATACGGCTTGGGTCGCGTCGGCAGTGAATCATCGTACGATTCGATCCAAATGTACTTAAAAGAAATCGGCCAGTACCCATTGGTTTCTGCCGCCATGGAAAAAGAGTTGGCGCGCCGCATAGAATCGGGAGATGATGAAGCCAAAGGCCTGCTCGCCAAAGCCAACCTGCGTCTGGTTGTCTCTATCGCCAAAAAATACGTGGGCCGATCAGCTGACCTCACCCTGCTCGATCTCATACAAGAAGGCAATTTGGGGCTTTTCAAAGCCGTAGATAAATTCGATTGGACAAAAGGTTACAAGTTTTCTACATATGCTACTTGGTGGATTCGTCAGGCTATCACTCGTGCTCTAGCTGATCAATCCAGGACAATTCGTGTACCTGTGCACATGGTGGAAACGATTGCAAAATATAAACAAGTTTTTCGTCGACTTTCCCAAGACCTAGGCCGAGATCCATTGCCTGATGAAATAGCCACAGAGATGGGTCTGGAAGTTGAAAAGGTTTATCAAATAGAAAAGATAGATCAGGATACGGTGTCATTAGAAAGTCCTGTTGGCGATGACTCGGACGACGGCAAGTCTACTCTCGGCGATTTTCTTTCGGACGACAAAATTCTCTCGCCGGATCAGGAATCTTCTCGTCGCATACTCGCTGATCAAGTAAAAAACATTCTCGGCGATCTCTCGCCAAAGGAACGCAAGATTCTGGAAATGCGCCATGGTCTGAATGACGGCATTACTCATACCCTAGAAGAAGTAGGCAGGGAATTCGGTGTCACCCGCGAACGCATCCGCCAAATCGAAGCCAAAGCCCACGAAAAAATCCGCCAGCATGAGAGGGTAAACCAGTTGAAGAATTACTAGTCGTGAAAAGGATGTTCTCGTTGTGTACGCTGTCTCCGCCTTACAGGCGCTGTCCACTCATTGGCTCTCGCAGACTCGAGCTCAATGAGTCTTGCGGAAGCTTCGCTTTCTCACCTACTGGCGGAGCAGCTCGTTCTCGGCTGCCTTCGCAGCCTCCGAAAGCCACAACTCAAACATCCTTTTCACGACCAAAAAAGCTTTAATATAAGCCATATAATAAAAAACAAACCCTCGCCTCGACTTTGGTCGACGCGAGGGTTTGTTTTTTTTATCTACTCATTATCTTCATATATGGGCTATAAGTTCTTTTGATTATCCAATGCCTCTACGGGAACACCCCCTCTTTTTAAGAACTTCATGTTTTATAAACTTTCTATCAAGCCCTTATAAGTATCCAGCATCCTGACAGCTTTTACCTGTTCC
>CAZVHT010000048.1:0-2653 GCA_964627275.1 uncultured Candidatus Saccharibacteria bacterium | reverse complement strand
AAAATATATGTCTCAACTATCACCGTCCGTAAAACAGCCTGTTTTAGTTAGCGTTGAAGCTTTGCATCGTGAATTTGTTCTTATAAAAGACAGAATAAATATCAATGATGTCAAAGATTCTGTCAGCTTCGTCTTAATTTTTGAAAATGCTCTCGAGCAGGCGAAGCTCTGTATGAAGCTTTCAAGTGAGCAGATTTTCGCCCTTGACTGAGTCTTTTTACTGAAGTCTTTCGCCCGCGCTTTGCAGTGCGGGCTTTACTTTTTTTGTGCCGGAGGTGGGACTTGAACCCACACACCTTTCGATACACGATTTTGAGTCGTGCGCGTCTGCCATTCCGCCACTCCGGCATATTTATACTGGCATGAGCAATTTACACCAAAACCGCAGTTTTCTCAATTTTCTGTTTGATTTCTTCTTGATGTGTTAAAATTATCTCATACAAAATTATGACCTCTCAATTTTTCGGAGATTCGATTTTTTGGATTGAAACGCATAAAATACGGCCGAATCCGTATCAACCTCGCCGTGAATTTGATGAAGCCGGTTTGCGCGATTTGGCTGAATCCATCCGTATGTATGGACTGCTCCAACCCCTCACGGTAACGCGCACAGAAATCCCAAAAGAAGATGGCGGACTGGTCGTGGAATATGAACTGATATCGGGAGAGCGTCGTCTGCGCGCTTCAAAACTGCTCGGACTTTTACACGTGCCGGCCATTATTCGCGCCAATAGCGATGATGCTAGAGTAAAGTTAGAACTGGCCATCATAGAAAACCTCCAACGCGAAGACCTCAATCCTGTAGAACGCGCCCGGTCTTTCAATCAGCTGGTAGAAGAATTTGGATTAAAACATATCCAAATCGCTCAAAAAATCGGCAAGTCGCGCGAATATGTTTCAAACTGCATTCGTCTGCTCATGCTCTCGTCCGATATTCTGGACTCTCTGTCGGCCGGCAAAATTTCAGAAGGCCACGCTCGGCCATTGATGATGCTGGCCGATAGGCCAGAGGAGCAAGTGACTCTCTTCAAAGAAATTACATTCAAGCGTCTGACTGTCCGCGAAACCGAAATGATTGCTCGCAAGATCGCCGTGGAGAGAGCGCGCAAAAAGGAGCGCAGTTTCGATCCGACTATCATTGAAATGGAGCAGAAACTGTCCGAAACCTTTGGTACTCGTGTTTCCATAGAGCAGAAACAAAAAGGCGGCAAAATTACTATTGATTTTTTTTCACCCGAAGATCTGAGGACGATTCTATCCATTGTCCAGTCGAATAGACGAATTGATCCGAGAGAAGTCCTAGAAAAAAATATAGCCAACGAAATTGTCGGCATCCCACCTGTGATAGATGTCCCTCTGGACGACCGTTCAAGAGAAGAAAAAAAAGAAGATGAAAATACGGAGGACCTGTATTCCATAAAGAATTTTTCCATTTAAATTCGATTTAGGCGTACGTACAACACATTGACATCTTATATTTGCGGGTATATACCTATGAAAGCAATGCACCTTGGCATAAGCCAACCGTTCTGGCGGTGTCCAGAATATAGACTGTAATTCCTATGGAAAAATTAAAGCGCTTTGGTATGTTGGCGTTGCGGGTGGTTATGTTTCCGGTGGTGATTTTGATGGGAATGTTTGTGGGGTTCACGTTCAACGAATTTTTCAACTTTTCACCGCCAGTTTCCCGGTTCGTTTTGTCTTTTGTTTCTTTTATTACGGGGATAGCTTGGTTTATCTTTTTCCCGAATATCTTGTCTTCCAAAAAAGAAGCGAAATAGAAAGCCCCCCAAAGGCGCCCAGACTACAGGCGTCTTTTTTTGTAAAACTAGTAAAAAAGAAAACCCGCGAACAGGTTTTCTGCTTGCGGGCAAAGCCAATAATTTGGCTACACTTTGGTTTTTATTTTTGATATCCCGCAAATCTCTGTGGGCGAGCTCTTTGCCGGAACCGGAATTGGATGTTCTTCCAACATTCTCTCGTACGCTAACCTCATTCCGATTTCTCGATCTGATTTGTAAGGATACTCACTCCGAATGTCTCGTGGTTGACCGACCAAATACTGTGCTCGACTCGGTGATCCCACGCAGATAACCTTCTCCTTCTCAAAAACTGGTAGGAGATGTCTGGAATCTGAAAAAACTAGCCAATCACCGACTTCAGTAGAATTCATTTCAAGAGCAAGATTGACAGCATCATTGTGGGGAGGCACTATTTTTCCACATTTATCGCATAAAAGACTCATCATATGTCACCTATTGGGTTGAATTTTTCTGGACTGGGTTTCAAAATGATATTACTTGAAAGCTAGAAAAAAGCAATTTATTCTGCTGATTTTTTCTTCCTCGCAAATCCGCGTCTCTTCTTCGGTTCTTTTAGGATTTCTATGGCGCGGGGGAGGGTGATGGTATAAACATCATCTGGTTTTTTGAGGGAGCGGAAATCGTCGTCGTGAACAATGTATGGTCCGAAACGGCCGATGTTTGCTGTGATCATTTTGTTTGTTTCAGGATGTGTGCCGAGTTGGCGGGGGAGGGAAAGGAAATAAATTGCTTGGTCTAGAGTGACTTCTTCCGGTTTTATTTCTTTTGGCACGCTGGCTCGGCGCAGTTTCGGTTTCTTTTTGGTGATTTCGTCAGTTGGCATTTCCACA
>CAZVHT010000047.1:0-2898 GCA_964627275.1 uncultured Candidatus Saccharibacteria bacterium | reverse complement strand
TCCCTACGGCAGAGCATGAGAGCTCGCGCCGCGGCCGCTTCGGCTATGCGGGTTTTGAGCTGGGGAGCGAACAACTCTTTTCTAGACACGAAACTCCAGAGCCAGTTCCACCAATTCTTTCTCGGCAGGTGAGAAAAAGCCTTATTATTCTCTATACCCGTATTTGTCCAGAGCGCTCGGAGGTATTTGCCGTTGCAATTGACTAGCCCATGGACGACGGCGATTTTCGTTTCCGAAAGTAGCCGCATTTTTTCTTTGTATGATACGTCGCGATCGGTGACGTGCGGGTTTTTATCCCGCGCGACGAAGCGGTAGTTAAATTTTCTCAAAATTTCGAGATTGTGCTTTATATCCCTGGAGATTATATTTCCGACATATATGACGTCGTATTTCTTTTCGGCCTTGGGCGGGATTTTTTCTTTGTTTATAGGAATGAAAACTGGGATACGTCTCGAACTACCCTCGGCTTGGTTCAACCACTCGGCGGTAAAAGGGCAGACGGTAAGCACTTTGTAAAAATAGCTGTCATACGCGTCCCCGCGAAAATACAGATCCTTGGACAGGAACCGGTTCGGCTCCTCTACCTGCAAGTAGACGATTTTCTCGCCCTTTATTTTTTCTAGGGTGCCCCAAGCGATTCTGGCTTCCACTAGATAGAAATTGCCGGCCTCTTTCTCATAGCGGGAAAAATCATATTGCAACATCGGGTCTTCTTTGGAAACTTTGACTGTGTCGTTAAATATTTTCATTTTTCCAAGGTAATTCCGGCGCCAATATTCCCGGCCTCTTTTCCGTCCAATATGGCGAATCTGATAAGCCACCTTTGATCGAGATGTTGATATTCGGATTGTTCCCGCCCGGGCTAAAGAGCCATGTGCGGTCGTTTAGGCCGCCTATGAGCTCGATTCTATATACACCTTCGTTGAGCAGTCGGCTGGGAATTTCCGATTTCAGAGTGAAATGGCCTTTTCCGAGCCTAGGCCAATTTTTCTCCGGACCATCCGTTTGGAACGACCAATACAGGAGAACACCGTCGTCGGAATAGAGTGCGTAACCTATGGTCAGGGCTGGGTCAATCGCTCTGATCTCTCCCTTTATAACCAGTTCTATTCGGCTGTCGTTTCGTATGGAAGCGTCGCACGGTTTTCCATTTTTGTCTGCCAGATACATTGAAAGGGGTTTCCACCATTCATTTTCAAAGCGTGCGTTTTCGGGGTTCGACCAGCTGTAGCCTTCGGTTGTACCTAGGGTTCCGCGCAAATATTCTTTTATAACTCCTCTCACGTCCGCAGAATCTTTTTTGACATGGCCTTTTTCTATGAGGATACAGCGATTGCATATTCTCTCTATGGCCGCCATGTTGTGGCTCACGAATAAAATAGTTCGTCCCTGCTTTTTTGTCACTTCTTCCATTTTGCCGAGACATTTTTTCTGGAATTCGGCGTCTCCCACGGCCAATACTTCATCAACCAGCAGAATATCCGGTTCCATATGCGCGGCCACCGAAAAAGCCAGACGCACGTACATGCCGCTCGAATAATATTTTACCGGTGTGTCTAGAAACTTTTCTATTTCTGCGAATTCGACGATTGAGTCAAAGTTTTTAGCGATTTCGCTTTTCTTCATGCCGAGAATAGCGCCGTTCAGAAATATATTTTCTCGGCCGGAGAGTTCCGGATGAAAGCCAGTGCCGACTTCGAGGAGGGAGGCTACTCGCCCATGCATGACTATTTCTCCCATTGTCGGGGGAGTGATGCCTGTGAGGATTTTGAGCAATGTGGATTTGCCGGCGCCGTTTCTGCCTATGATGCCTATGACCTCGCCGGCTTTTACTTCAAAGTGAGCTTCCTTCAGAGCCCAAAACTCCTCGCGGGTGCCGATCCCCGCCACGTCTTTGGCTTTCTTTTTCAAAAAACGCAAGGGATTCTTCATAATATCTGTCAGTACGTCGCGTAGAGCGATGTAGCCGCCTTGGAAATGGCGGATATTATATTTCTTGCCTACGTTTTTTGCTGTAATGATGGGTTCCATATTTGGTTTTATAGAATGTCGGCGAAATATCTCTCGACTTTTTTGAAATAAATGATACCGATTATGATAAGCGTCAGACAGGTGAGGCTCGATATAACCAATAAGAGCCAGTTGATTTCGGTCGCGCCGAGGAGCGCCGCTCGAGCCGTTTGGATGACACCCGTCATAGGGTTTAGGGCGAGTAGTTTCGAATAGGCGCCCGCTATCGATGCCGGATATATGACCGGAGTAACGAATAAAAGTATTTGAATAAAGAACGGCAGAGCGTAACGTACGTCGCGGTATTTGACGTTTATTGAAGCTAAACAAAGTCCGCCGCCAACAGCCGCCATAAATGTGATAAACAGGAGCAGAGGCACGATCAGAAATCCCACGAGATGCGGCATGTAACCATAATAGATCATCATACCGACCAAAATGAGGGAGGCGATTGCAAAATCAACGAATTTTGTAAGTACCGAAGACAGGGGCAGAATCAGGCGTGGGAAATAGACTTTGGTTATTATGGCTTGGTTTGAAATGAGTACATTTGATGTTTCCGACAGGGCGCTCGAAAAAAATTGCCAGAACAGGAGACCCGTGTAGACGAATATAGGATAAGGCACACCATCCGAAGGCATCTGGGCAAGTTTGCCAAAGAATATGGTAAAGATAACCATAGTCGTGAGAGGCTGGATTATAGCCCAGAGCGCGCCGATGAACGTCTGTTTGTAGCGTACCTTTAGATCGCGCCAGGTAAAAAAATATAGGAGCTCGCGATAGTTCCAGAGTTCTCTGAAATCGTCTAGGCCAAAAGTCTTTTTCGGTTTTATGATAGTCGTTGTCATTTTATGCAGGCAATAATGATATTGATTTCTTTATTCGTGT
>CAZVHT010000046.1:0-5722 GCA_964627275.1 uncultured Candidatus Saccharibacteria bacterium | reverse complement strand
TCGAGCAGGGTCAGATCCAGGTCTCCGTATATAGTGAGAGCGAGTGTGCGGGGAATAGGCGTAGCGGTCATGCTCAAAAGGTGCGGATTTATTTTGTCTTTGCGCACCAATTTCTGTCTCTGGGCCGTGCCGAATCTGTGCTGTTCATCTATGATTACATAAGCTAGATTTTTCCACTTCACCGATTTTTGGATGAGGGCGTGTGTGCCTATGAGTATGGGTATTTCGCCGTTTGCCACCCATCGGAGCAATTGGGCGCGAGAAATATCCGTCCAACCGCCGGTTTTCTGGTTTACGGCTACTTTTGAAGGGAATTTTTTGCATCCAGAGCCCGTGATGAGGCCGATAGATATGCCAGTGTGTCGGAAATATTCTATGAAAGATTCGAAATGCTGGGTGGCCAGGATTTCTGTCGGGGCCATATAAACGACTTGGAGAGAACCGAAATCTTGTCGCGCGCCGAGTTTTGTCGTGGACATAGGTCGAGTCTGAATCACGGCATGAGCGGTGGTCGCCGCCACCGCTGTCTTGCCGCTTCCGACGTCGCCTTCCAAGAGACGCGCCATGGCGTGTCCGCGTTTGAAATCCGCCAAAATTTCCGCAATCGCTCGGTTTTGGGCTGTTGTAAAAGTAAAAGAAAAACGAGAGATGAAGTTTTTGATTATAGCCTCGCTCGGTTCTATGACAAAGGCCGGATTTTTCTGCCATTCTTTCTTTTCTTTTTGCCGTTCTAGCTGGATCAAAAAAATTTCTTCAAAAGCAAATCTCTTTCGCGCCGTCAAGGCGTCACTCTCTTTTTTGGGGGCATGAATCCAAACCAAAGCAGTTTTCAAACTCGGCAGATTGTATTTTTCCAAAATTTCTGCCGGTATTGGATCTGTTATTATTTCCAAAATACCGCTCTTCCAAATTTTTTGTATGGCGTGGTATATCCAATTGGAAGATATGCCCCGAGATTCCGGATAAATGGGGTAGAGAGTGTGTATTTTATTTTGCTCGCTCTCTCCGCTTGGAGATCCAAAGAGAGATTCGCCCACAGTCTCTCTCAAATGTCCCACAACTTCGATTTTTGGATTAGAGATATACAACTCGGTGTTTTTCTTTCTCTCTCTAACTTTTCCTTCTATGCGGACAAATGCACCGTCAGAAATCATTTTGGCTAGGTATGGCTGGTTGAACCAGACGGCTTTTATAGATCCCGTATCGTCTGTAATTAGACCGTCAGCCATGGGAATTTTCGTGCGAAAACCTCGGGAAATTTTCAGTTTTGAAATTTTTCCGTAGATAACGGCCTCGTCACCTTTTTGCAGGCTGGAAATATTCCTAGACTCCGCCGTGTCGCCATAGCGGACGGGAAAGTGGTACAACAAATCTTCAACCGTCAAAATGCCGAGTTTTTCCAAAGCCTCCTTTTGCGGCCCCAAAATACGCAGACAATCCTCTAAATTGTGGCTTAAATTCACACTTCTATTGTATAGACAGAAAACAGTTTAAAATACTTGACAAGTCAGGGTATTTAGGTGTATAATATAAGGGTAATAGACCTTTGAAAGGAGAAGAAATCAGATGTGAATTTTTGGTCATTTTGGTGAAGCCGCACAAAATGGATAAAAGTTCGCATCTGATTGTACGCCGACAACGCTTCTGGGTTTCCACTTCGCGGATTCTAAGAAATGTACGGTACGCAAGAAGAGCAAGTTATAACATCATGAAAAACCATGAAAATGAGTCGGCGGTCCTCAAAATGATCGGCCAATACCTCGAACTCGTGATCGTGTTCCTCCGCAAGCTCCATCCGATCGGTCTTACCACCGGTCAGATAAAAAGCTTGATCGAAGAAAAAGATCACCCATTCTGGGTGGCGTTCAACGAAGCGACGAAGCTTCTCACTCCACCAAGTCTAGACGATGATATGGCCCGACAGATCGAATTCTGGAGTAAGGTCTACAAAGAACACTTCAGTATCGATCTCGATTTATCGGGGGTAAAGATTCCCGAACGAAAGTCTAGTTTTAATTGGCTCGTCATCGTTGCACGGGGTGTCTCACTTGATATGGTCTGGGAAGTATGCAGAAAACACTTCAAGTGTTGGAAGTATACAGATTTAGATCTGGAGAACGTTATCCAAGAGTCGGAACGTGGACCGGCAAAGGCCACGGTTGCATTCTGGTTCCGTGATCGTGTGGAAGCCGACGAAGAGACTAAAAATCTCTCGGCAAACCAGCAGACGGAGCCGTCAATCACCTTCATAGTTCGTTGCCTGCTTGAGCTCAAGTATTTTTTGGAAACAAAAAAACACTTGGATATCAATAATTTGACGCTCTGTGCAGGGTCGCGCTACTCGGACGGTTATGTGCCGTGCGCGTATTGGTACGACGACGGGTTCCACATCTACTGGAACGATGCCGGTAATCGGAGCTCGAGCCTTCGTTCTCGTGTAGCAGTCGGGTAACCTTGTTCCTTTTCGGGACTTGTACCCTTCAATACCTCTTTGCAAGCGCGAGCTTGCCGAGGGGTATTTTTTTTGAGAAAATAACTCTGGCTGTGAAGCTGATTCGTTTGAAAAAATGAATGACAGTTTGCCAAATTATAGAAACTGCCTGCTTTATTTATACTACGCATGTTTTACCACATGGAACACAGAAAATTTTGAAAAAGATTTTCGGTGATACGGACGGATGAAAGCAGAACGCGATGGTCGCGCAACTCGGACGGTAATGTACCGAACGCGAATTGGAACGACGACGAGTTCAACATCAACTGGAACAATGCCAGTAATCGGAACTCGAACCTTCGTTCTCGTGTAGAAGTCTCTCGCAAAACAATCCACCTATTTTATGGGCGGATTTTGCGTTCTGCTTGTTCTGTTTTGGACATCAATATATTTAATCCAGCCATTCGTCATTTTTGAGATTTCCTGAATCATTGCCGAAAAACGCAGATAATTTCTTTCTTCAAGTGATTTTATTTCGTATGCTATACGAATAAATTGTTTTACTAACTCTATTTTTATACGCGCTTGCTCCAAGACCGGTCGTTTTAAGGATTTTTGTTTATAAACTGCTTCTATGATGAGTGAGAACGTCGCAAGAACGGATCCTTCTATTTCGGCGTATATGCCAAGTTTGTCGCACTTTGGAATTTTGTTTGTAGAGATGTATACTTCTTTGTATAAATTTCTTAACGCATGAACCAACAAAACATTAGAGTTGCCCAAAAAACCGTCAGGGGGGGGGGTTGCTCATAGTTTATTCGATCAAATAATATCTCTTGAAAATCTTTTCCGCGCGTGGAAAAATTTTAGTAAAGGAAAAAGAAAAAAGCCGGAAGTGATGCAATTTGAGTTTAACCTAGAAGACAATATTTTCAAACTACATGGAAAAATCGCCTCTGGAACATATACACCTGATCCTTATATCGCTTTTTATGTCCGAGATCCAAAGCTTCGACATATTCACAAAGCTAGTGTGCGCGACAGAGTGTTTCACCAAGCTTTATTTTTTGTTTTATATCAGGTGTTGGATAAACTTTTTATCTCTGATTCATATTCATCGCGTGAAAAAAGAGGAACACACGCTGGAAGTAACAGATTGGAAAAATTTTTATATAAAATTACGCATAATTGGACCAATAGTGCATATGTTTTGAAGTGCGATGTAAGAAAGTTCTTTGATTCCATAGATCATGAAATACTTTTTTTACTTATAAAAAAGCAAATAACGGATGAAAAAACTTTGGAACTCATCCAAACCGTACTTCAAAGCTTTGAAAAAAGTCCCGGTAAAGGGTTGCCTCTGGGGAATGTGACAAGCCAACTTTTTGCGAATGTGTATTTAAATGAATTAGATCAATTTGTAAAGCATACACTCAAAGTAAAATGTTATGCCAGATACTGTGATGATTTTGTCATTGTTAATCAAAGTAGAACTGTGCTTGAAAATTATATTTCCAAAATACGCAATTTTCTTTTAAATGAACTCAAATTAGACCTCCATCCAAACAAAATTTCTCTGCGCAAAGCGAGGCGGGGGATAGATTTTCTGGGATATATTGTATTGCCTCATAGAAAAGTTTTGCGGACAAAAACAAAAATACATATTCTCAGAAAAATCACAGTAAAAAACCTTGCGTCTTACAAAGGTATGCTTTTGCATTGTAAGGGAAAAAGAATTGAACATATTCTTGACTATAAAACAGGCAAAACGTATAGTGCGAGCAAAGGTCAAAATGTTTTTGACAGAAAAATCCGTCTCTCATAAGTTCAGAGACGGATTTCTGCTGGTTCAAAGCGTGGAGCTTTGTAACCAGTACTTTTTACATATGTATAATCCTCGCTAGGCGGAGCCGGACGAGCATACGTATGACGGTATAGCCCCAATCAAACTCATTTGTCATCGTAAATCTGGCTGATCCCGATTTCAAGTGATGAGCGTGGTGGCGCGATTCGCCTCCTGTTATTACATTGAGAACGACCTGGAAGAAAACTGGCCAGTTGTCTAGGATGTCTCGCGATTTATCTCTGGTATGAATGTCTCTCACATCCGCGCCATGCCCGAGACCGTTTACTACCCCCGCCGCCCAGAATGGAATCCAAACGATCTGAATCACCCAGACTACGAGTCCTGGATAAAATCCCCAGAGATATATATTCAGTCCGAGATTTAGGATGATCCCAAAGTATCTCTGGGGAAAACGGCCGAGAAAATCGCCGATCGTCCGCCTCTCCACTTCGATTTCTTCCCTGTATTCTCTACAAGCGAGAACGTAATACCAAACACCAAACAAAACTATCCGCCACATGCCTTCATTTTCCGGACTGTGGGGATCCCGCCTGCTATCAGACGGTGCCCGATGATGGGTGAGATGAACTACCTTCCATTCGGCCGGTTCCATGCCGGTAATAAACCAGATGACGAAACGGAAGAATGAATGGGGTAGGGGTTTGAGGTTGATTGATTTGTGAGTGAGCTCTCTGTGGAGGTAAATACTGACCGCCAGAGAAGCGAGGTTGGTCGTGATGAGTGTGTAGGCTATGATGCCTAGCCACCAATATATTGAGTGCATATTAAAGATCTTTCTTTGTTGTGACAGTTTTTCTCCCTAAATAGGATATAACAAAAGTTAGGATATACCAAAGCGATATACCAAAGCCTCGAATTGTGATATTGTTTTTTCACAAACGGAGACGTGTCAGAGTGGTCGAATGTACCTCTTTGCTAAAGAGGTGTGCCCTTTAAAAAGGCACCGAGGGTTCGAATCCCTCCGTCTCCGCAAAAAAGTGAAAGTCGCAGAATCGGCAAAAAATGGAGAAGGAATCGCAGAATGTGGAGGGCAGGGCGGAATTCCCCCCTGAAACCCCCCTTCCGCCCCGCCCGCTCCCTGTCTTATTTTTTCTGGGATTTTTGGAACGAGTGCAAAAAGAAAACGGGGAGCGAAAGTGAAAACGCGGTCGCGGACGAGTGGGTTCGAACCGACTTTTTTGAAAAACTCACGAAGTTTGAGTGGATCAGCTTCGTTGGCCACAATAGTGGCTTGTTTACAGTCGTTAAAGAAATTTACGACTGGTTCGAACCGGATTGTTGCTGATCGCTCGAAAGCACTCAATTTGTCCTTCAAAACATGCTTTTCAAGCATGAGCTTGTTTTTATTTTTTGTCTACAAGAATTATAAAATTCCAGATTTCTTATTGATATTTACTTTCTTTGTCAATTTTATCTATGGT
>CAZVHT010000045.1:0-10907 GCA_964627275.1 uncultured Candidatus Saccharibacteria bacterium | reverse complement strand
CTTGCCTATCATTTCCACCGCTTGCTTCACATCCGTCACACCAGGAAGTTCCACAATCAGACGATGTTCGGTATTTCCAACCGTCCCACCCTCTTCTACTTGAACCAAGGGCTCGGACACGCCGAATAGATTGACCCGGCGCTCTACAACTTGAGCCAAAGCGGACATTGATTCGGGGATATCGGCACCCGGCAAAGCGACTGTATCGGCCTGAAAAACCAGATGCGTCCCACCCGATAGGTCCAGGCCAAGCCTGTATGGAAAACGAGAAATTATTCCACTTTGATCATATGTGAAATAGCCGACACCAAAAGCCATAACCAGTAAAAGCAACGCCGAAATTCGTTTTTGCCACATATAAAATTATTTTAATATAGGGCTATACTAGCGTTTTTGAAGGAAAAAGCAAAGGAACTTGGTTCCTTGAACTTTGAAGTATTTTTAAAGCTTTCCAAATTTCATCCTCGGCCACACCGTAGATTATTAGGTTTTTGAAAATACCTTGGTTTGCCTCCTTGAAAAGACGCTTCTGAACAGTCGCTATTAAACCGCGCATATTCTCCATTGGATATTGAGTATCCCAAATTACTCCATGTGAACCTTTTCCATAATCCTCCAGAAAATCAAGATTTAAACGTCTATAAGCTTTTTTCCAATCTTTTTGAGAAACATTATTTAACCTTTGATACAAGTCCCTTCGTTTAATCGCCTCATAAGCCATACGCAACCTGATTATCGAAACCAAAACGTTCGGTCATTGATGAACGATCTTTTAATTCTTTCAAAAAGTCAGACTCTTTCTTTATTAATCTATCATCAGATAAATATGGTGGAATATTATAGGCAGAAAAAATAGCATCTTTAACAAGGTTCTCAATTTCTTCATCCGAAGGTTTAGACTCGTCCGAACCCGTAATAATAGCTGGTATCTCCGCACATTTGGCAATCCAACCTCTGGAATTAATAGAAATATTAAAAGTTAATCCGCCATGATTACCAATATCGTCTTTCATGCGAATGACACGACCATAACCTCTTTTGAAGGAAAAACCGAGGATTTTAGCGATATTATATTGGATATTTCTCCACATAAAAGTCATTATAATGTTTTGGACAGGCTATAGCAAATTTTGGAGTTTGTATGTATTCCCATGCGAGAGCATGCCGATATATGAGGCAAACACTTCCGGTTTTGGATTTTCATATATTTTTTTCACCATTCTTTTCTTTGTCGCAGTTCGAAGCACTCGATGGTCGGAAAAATGGACCCAGCCGAGAAAATCAACACTCGAAGCTAGGGTTTTTATAAATACTTTGTCGGGATGTAGAGAAAGTCCTAGAGTGTGTTCGAGAAACTTTGAAATATGTTGAATCAAAGATTGTAAATAAATCTTATCATGCGAGAAAACCACAAAATCATCGGCATATCTAATATAGTATTTCGCTTTGATTTTATGCTTTATAAATTGGTCAAACTCATTCATGTAAATATTGACCAGAAGTTGAGATGTCAGATTACCTAGAGGGAGACCATGAGGAAAACTCGATACTATGTTTTCAAGCAAATATAGAATGTCATTATTAGGAATATATAGTTCCAAAATATTCATAAGAACACTTTGATTTATGGAGGCGAAAAATTTCCGAACGTCACATTTCAAAATCCAGCAGGTTTTTGTATTATTTTTTGAAACTTTACGCCCGAAAGAAATAAATTCTCGTATTGCTTTATGAGACCCTTTGTCTAATCGGCAAGAAAAAGAATCGGGGATAAATGTGCGGTCAAAGAACGGATATAGTTTTCTATAAATCGCATGATGAAGCAATCTGTCTCGCACGGTTGCTTTGTGAATATTTCTCGGCTTTGGGTCGTTTATATTGAAAGCGTGATAACCGCCGTGTTTATAGATTTTTACGACTAAGTCGTTGTGAAGGTCTATTATATTGTCTAAAAGATGAACCTGAAATTCCTGTACGTCTTTTTTTGTGCGTTTGCCGCGCACAAATTCTTTCCACGCGGAAAGCAGATTTTCCACGGAAATGATATCGTTATAAGCATGACAAAATTCGATTCGGCCCGAACCTATGAAGTGACCCCCCCCCGCAGGAATATTGAGCAACCCGAGTTTTTGCCTGTGCTCGAAAAAGTTAAGTTGTCTTACAAACTCTGGCATGAATATATTGTAACTTTTTCCAAGACGTCTCGATATACTCTCGGCGAAACAATAGACAAATATTTTTTACGGACGATTGAAAACATACTCATTGCCAGTTTCTTGCAAATACAAGAAAAACAACCATTTGTGAAAAAAGCTATCATCTCATTGGATTCTCTCAAATTTTTTCTTTTTATGGCGTGGGAAATAAAAACTATTGATGACAAAAAATATATTGCCCTATCCGAACCTTTGGCGGTGGCCGGAAAAATGCTTGGTGGTTGGTACGGACAGATCGTAAAACAAAACTCCCCCGAAAAATCGGGAGAGAAATAAAGAGACTCGCGGGAGAGACCAAGCAAACGCACCATTGTCATTCCAGTTGTTGTCAGGGTTAGCCCAATTCGTGTTGAGCCAACTGCCATCGTCATTGCGATTGGCGTTGAGGAAGTGCGGGTTGCCGTTGACCTCGAATGTGCGAAAAGCCTTCTTTGCCACCACCCATCGAAGCTTTCGCTATCTCCGGGTTGAATCGTATTCGGCATCGTAATGCCATAGCTTTTCGCACCAAGTATCTTCTTTTTTTTGAAGTGTCTGCATGAGCCCTCCGTTCGAAACCGTAATCGCGAACGCTCTCAACTCATGGATACTGGATTCGGCAGCAGGAAACTTAGGATAAATCCAGTAGTCTCCCGCATACTCGCCTACTACCACAAAGAATATTATCATAAATATAAAACGGCCTCGTACTTGCGTACGAGGCCGTGAAGAACTAAGTTCCTAGGATCAGAGTGCCAAGCACTGATTTCCAAGATCTTAGGACTGAACTTGCGGGAGAGACCAAGCAAACGCACCACGGTCACCCCAGTAGAAGTCAGGGTTAGCCCAACCCGTGCTGAGCCAACAGCCATCGCCAAAGCGATAGGCGTAGAGGAAGAGCGGGTGGCCGAGGACCCCGATGGGTTCGTGGATCCCGACGATGTACCAGAGACCCATTTTCTCCAGATCATCATCCGAGAAGTATTCGCGGACGAGGCAGACAGTTTCGGGTTGGAGTTTAAGCCAACCGCGAGACGTGCCCTCGGCTTCGATGTTCTTGGTCATACGTTTTGCGTCTTTCCAGAACGTTCCGCGGATCGCAGCGACCTTGTAGACCACACCCGTGGTCGAGACAAAGTCATTCGAATCGAGGATCGCTTTCGCCGCATCTGAGAGTCTCTTGCCTTGCGACTCGAGACTCTTCTTCCACTGCTTGCCAGTGCGACCGTCGGTTGCGGGGAGCGTGAAGTAGATGACATTATCGCGCTCTTCCCACTTGGCAGTCGTGGTCTCGAACGGATTTTCGCCGCGGAGAAACTTTTTGAGCCCATCGAGAGTTTCGTTGGCTTTTTCGCCAGCAAGCTTCTCGTTGAGGTCATTCAGCACTCCACGAACGTCTGAGAACGTTAAGTTACTCATACTTTCCTTTTTCTGTCTTTGCATGTCAGGGTTTCGCGAATGCGAAATTGTCCCGAGATACACGCCGATATGTTTGATGGTTACGGCGTTCTTTCAAGGCTCTAAAATAGACAGTCTATTTTTGGCCAAAGCCCTCAAAGAACGCCGTAATCTCGCAAGTTTTATCAATGTTCTGTACTGCTACTAGTATACACCTATTCATATATTTTGTCAATGGCTTGCTGTTTGGCTATACAGAGCCACAAGAATAGTTGCTCGAGGAGACTTTCGGAGGACGTGAAGACGTCCGAGAATGAGACGGCTCGCCAGTAGGCGAGAACGTCGTGCTCCTCGAGCAACTATTCTTGTGACTACTTTATGTTATTAAATAGTTTCAACTCTGCAATTCCCTTTTCAATAGTCATTTTCGGCACCCAGCCAAGCAATTTTTTGGCTTTGGTTATGTCTGCTTGGGTGTCATGTGGTTCAACGCGTGGCGCAACGTGGATAATTTTACCGCCTTTTCCGCCAATCATTTCAGCGATTTTTAGAATGGAAATATTTTTACCACTGCCTATATTTATGGTTTCTCCCTTCCCTACTTTTTTACTTTCAGCGGCTAGAATATTCGCGCGAGCCACATCCGTCGCATAAACGCAATCGCGAGTTTGGCTACCATCACCTGTAACAGTCAGAGGTCGGCCTTCCTTGCGTGCTATCAAGAATTTTCCAATAGCCATGGCGTACGGCCCGTTCGGATCAAAATTTGGTCCGAAAATATTGAAGTATCGCAAACACACCGTCTCAAGTCCGTAGTGTAAGTGGTATTGTCTCGCCATTAGTTCTCCGTAAAATTTCTGAGCGGCATATGGACTCATTGGATTTGGTTTCATTTCTTCGTGAAGTGGCATTGTAGATTGATCACCATAAGCCGAGCTCGATGCGGAATAAACGATTCTTCTGGCTTTTGATTTTCTCGCCGCTTCAAAAACATTTAATAGACCATTTACATTCACACCATGAGATTCCAGAGGATAATCTATAGAAAATTGCACACGGGGCAAAGCGGCTAGATGAAAGACACAATAAATTTTTCCAACTTTATTAAACACCATCTCGAGCGCTTGACCATCTCTCACATCCACTTTGTGGAAAATTGCTTCTTTTGGCACCCGCTCCCTCTTGCCTGAAATCAAATTATCTATAACGTGTACTTCATACCCCTTTCCAATTAGCGCCGGCACCAGAGTCGAACCCAAAAAACCGGCGCCGCCCGTGACAATCACTTTTTTATTTTTTTTATTCATCTTCTTTATTTATATCGTTTACAATAACAAAACTTTCTGCTTGGTTACTTTTTCTGATTACACTCCCCTCCTCGAAACAATTTCTTTTATAGTTTTCAAAGCGATGTTTAAATCCAAGAGAAACGAGCGGTTTTTGATATAAAACAGATCATAAGAGAGCTTCATTTTCGTATCTTCATTTGAGGCTTCAAATTTCGGCGGCGTCCGGTGATATAGCTGGGCCCAGCCGGAAAGTCCCGGTTTTATGAGGTGGCGTATGGCATAGAAAGAAATTTCCCGCTCGTAGATTTTGACAAATTGTGGCAATTCCGGCCGTGGACCTATGAGAGAGAGATCTCCGCGAATCACATTCCACAATTGGGGCAATTCATCTATGCGCGTCTTTCTCATAAAAGAACCGACACGCGTTATGGATTGCGAGCCAGCCGCGCCATTTTCATCCTGGGCCGTCATGGTCATGCTCCTGAATTTTCTGATACGTATCGGTTTGTTATTTTCCCCTATTCTATCCTGAAGTATGAATACCGAACCGCCGTCTTCCAGTTTTATGGCCAGAGCCACAAAAGGATAAAAAACCAGAGAAATGATTCCCAAAATTATAGAGACCGCAACATCCATCAAACGCTTCATGATATCATACACAATTTTCGGCGACGTAGAAATATTTTGAAGAAACCAGGTATGTTTGATGAGTGATAACGGCACTCTATCGAATACAGCTTCATACAATTCGTCTATATCAATGAAACGTATGCGTCTAAATATGAGGTTATAGAGATTGGGAAGAATTCGACCTACTTTGTCATTATGGAAATCTATGGCCACAACCGATGCGCCACTTTCACCTATGCCTCGTAGAACACTGTCCCGGTTGGCATTCTCGATGTCAACAGTTGAAATAACGTTTATATTGTATCGAGAATTATTTTCAATCTCTCGGCCAAGTTCGTGGATTTCCTCGCCTTCACCCGCGAGAACCAATCTCTCGCGCACTTTTGGCACAAATAGAAAGTAACCATAGACTCTCCACCAAATTATAAGCAGGAGCGATATGGTGAGATAGACAAAGAGGGTCGTCTTTGGGCTGATGCCAAACCATGGAATAAAATAAAAAAAAATGACGGCGATTATTGAATTCACGACCTGACCCTGGAAGAGATATGTCGGTAATCTCGATTTTAATATAACGCTCTGTTTGTCATAGAGGCCGGTTATAAAAAAAACTAGAATCCAGACTATAAATAAAAAGGAGAAGGGGGCCAGATGAGCGAAAAAGGCTTTATTATCAGGCGATTCTCCGTAGCGGAGGAAAAGTGCGAGCCATAGGGAAACGACAAAGAAAAAGGCATCACCCAGGAGGAGAAGCCATGGAGCCCGTTTATTGAAAATCGTCATATGAATGATAATACTACACTAGAGCCGAGAGGTTACAAGAAGTTTGCCAATGCCTAGCAAAAAGGCTATAATTAGAGCCATTATATGGAAAACATCAAAAAACCTGCCCGACTTGCCAAAAAAATCATACACGTAATAACCAAGAGCAATTGGGGAGGAGCGCAAAAATATGTATACGATCTAGCCACAAACATGCCACAGCAAAAATATGAGAGCGTGGTAATTTTCGGCGGTACGGGACCACTGACAGAAAAACTTGCGACAGCAGGCGTTCGAACTATTTCAATACCCAAACTTGGAAGAGATATCAGTATATTTGGAGACATGGCAAGTTTTTTTAAACTATTTTCTCTCTTTAAAGCAGAAAAGCCGGACATCGTCCATGTCAATAGTTCAAAAGTCGGCGGTCTCGGCGCTCTGGCCGCCCGTATTGCGAAAGTGCCGCGTATCGTTTTCACTTGCCACGGCTGGCCATTCAATGAAAATCGAAATTTCCTCTCTCTTTCAGTCATAAAGTTTCTGTCTTGGCTCACCGTCATGCTCGCCCATGCGACAATCACTGTCTCTATGCGTGATTTCCATGACGGCAAAAGCATGCTTTGGGGGGGGAACAAAATAGTACTGGTCCATAACGGTATCAGTGCTCCAGATTTCAAAGAGAAAGCCGACAGTCGCGCTTTTATTACCGATCTGGCAAAAAAGAAAGGCGTGGATGTCGGTATCGGTAAAAACGATGACAATGGTGGAAATGATTTTCTGATAGGCGCTCTCGGCGAACTCCATAAAAACAAAGCCTATGAGTGCGCCCTCGAAGCCATTGCCATCCTAAAACAAAAAGATATCCCTGTAAAATTTGTCGTCCTCGGCGAAGGCGAGGAAAGAAAGTCCCTTGAATCACTCGCCGCAAAACTCAAACTTGAAAAAGACGTAGCGCTGGTGGGATTTATAAAAGACGCTCCGCAGTATCTGAAAGCTTTTGACGCGTTGGTCCTGTCTTCCATAAAAGAAGGTCTCCCCTATGTCCTCATAGAAGCCGGCTTCGCCGCTTTGCCTGTCGTCGCCACAAATGTCGGCGGTGTACGCGAAATCATAGACGACATGAAATCAGGCATCATCGTTCAAACCAAAAAACCTGCCGACATTGCCTCCGCTCTGGAACTGATACATAGAGACCGGAAAAAAGCTCTGTCTTTTGGCGCAAATTTAAAAGAAAAAGTGGAACGCGAATTTTCCCTGGAAAAAATGATAGAGGGGACGATGGGGGTGTATGAAGGCAGATAGGGCTACTACCATATTTCTATTATATCATTTTTCATTTCTCGCAGATGGTAGTTTTTAAAGCGAAAGAGATGCTTCCATAGAGACTTTCGGAGGACGCGAAGGCGTCCGAGAACGAGACGCCGCACCAGCAGGTGCGGACGGCGTGCTCTGTGGAAGCATCTCTTTCGCTTTCTATGATGCTTTCTATCGCCGAAATTCTAAATCCCCAAAAATTCTTTCTTTGTCTCCTCTTTGTGTATTGCCCTCATGGATCGCCTGTATGATTCCAGAATGCCGAGGGCCAGAAAAGATGTGACCAGATGAGACCCGCCATACGAAACAAAAGGCAGAGTGATGCCGGTTACAGGCAAAAGCCCCATATTCATGCCCACATTTATGAAAAAATGACCCATAAATAAAACAGCCAGCCCCAAACCGTAGAGAATTTCAAAGTTCGTGCCGCCGCGCCTGGCGTTTGCTATGATGCGCCAGATGAGCAGACCGAAAACACCGAAAAATATGATCACACCGATAAAACCCCATTCCTCGGCAAAAGCGGCGAAAATAAAATCAGTTTGATATTCCGGCAAGAATTTCAGTCTCGACTGCGTGCCGTAACCAATTCCCTTGCCTACAATCTCGCCAGAACCAACAGCGATCATGGACTGATAGGCATTGTAACCGGCACCTCGGATATCGCGGAGAGGATGGATAAAAGAGACGATGCGACTCTTTTGATAATCCCTGAAACCGAAATTCCATAGCAAAGCAAACAAAATAATGGCGCAAGAAAACAAGACAGCGAGATGTTTTTTGGAAATACCGGAAACCAAAACCATGCCGAGCCATATACAGACGACTACTACAGCTCCTCCGAAATCGGGCTGTAGGGCTATGAAAACAAATAAAATAAAGGCATATATGCCGGAAACAATAATATGACGGATATTGGCTATTTCTATATGCCTGCGTGAAAAATATTTGGCTAAAATGAAAATAAGCAAAATCGTAGCAATATCCGTAGGCTGAAAAGAAAAAAAACCGAAATCAAGCCAACTCTGAGCCCCT
The DNA here is from genome assembly GCA_964627275.1 of uncultured Candidatus Saccharibacteria bacterium. Taxonomy (GTDB): domain Bacteria; phylum Patescibacteriota; class Minisyncoccia; order Phycocordibacterales; family UBA6065; genus UBA6065. The sequence goes on along the minus strand of CAZVHT010000045.1, from coordinate 2,284 downwards.
CTTATGGATCGAGCGACTAGGAAAAGCAGGCCGAGAATCGATAAAATAACACAAAACAGGGTGACCAGCACTCTAGTCCTGCGCAAGAAAGACCAATCAAAAAAACTAGCCGCAAAAAAGACACAAAGCGACACAAAAAACCATATAATCTGCTTCTGAAACAGAGAATTGTCTCCCACAAACGAATTCATGGTAATGAGGCCGAACAAAACCAAAACGGCAGCCGCGCTGATCATTATCCAATCAATTTGCATACGCTCGATACGCGCGGATATGTCTTTTGCCATAGAGATCATAGGATTTCTTTATTGCGCCACAAAAACGATTTCCGACCTGACGGCTTTCCCCGGGAAAGCATTCGGCCAGGTAAAATAGAGAACAGTCGCCTCGCCGGGCGCGATTTTATCTATCAGAGTCTTTGAAAAAGCCAAACGATTGTCATTTTTATCATAGAGAATGATAAAAGCAGAGAGCGATGAATATGTTTTACCGACCGAATCATTTATGATTTTGGCTTCGGCTTTGGGCTCGCTTGTTTGATCGAGGCTGATAGTGAGAACGCGGATACTGGAGAGAGCACTGCCCTTTTGCCACTCGATATCCTCGCCGAATTCAAACGTCGTTTTCACCGGAACTCTCTCGCCTGTCTTTATGCCACCTTGAAATACGGCAAATTTTTGTCCTGCAGGCACAGCTGTCTGTCCTTTCCTTTCGGCTATCAATAGCCCTCGGTCGTCATAAAGTTTAAAAGTATAATCCACGGAATCGACCTCTACAGATTGATTTGGATTTTCAACATAGGCCAGAGAATTGTAAACACCAGGCACCACATTCGTAGAATAACTCCACAATACACGAGGTTTTGCAAAATCTGCGGGACAGAGACGGGTACAAGATCCGCCGCAGTCTATGCCTTTTTCACTGCCATTTTTCCGGCCATCAGAGCACGTTGGAGATTTATAAAAGGAGAGAAACATGGGGAGAGCGACGGCGAAAACGACAAACAGAGCAAAAACCAAAAAATAAGCCGATTTACGTTTGGTAGACCAAGATGCCATGCGACAAGTATAGCAAAACTTCTGTGGCATCACAGCCTCTATAAACGATAACTGTTTATTTTTTACCTAAAAGCATTAAACAACCTCAAGATCTGATCCATAGAGATATACATGAGAGCAGAATTAGACTGCTTATAGTTTAGACTTGTAGGAGCCGAAACAGTGAAAGTCGAATCACTGACATCTCTCACCGACCCTGAAGAAGTCTTTACGCTTATTTTCCAATTACCTCCAACCATCGTCGGATATGTGTCCGCTACCGTCCATGTATATTCTGTGGCAGTCGCTGGGAGCCACGGTTTGATATAACTCGAATCATTTCCCGCAGAGTCTGCAATCATGACGTGTAGATATTCACCTGCCGGAAGAGCTTGCGCCGACCATCTGATCGTATAATTCGAGCCTATTTGGATAGTCTCTCTGCCGTTAGGAGAGATGACTGTGATGGCTGGAGTTGTTGGCGCAGTAGTGGCTGGAGCGGAAGTAGGAGCAGCTGCAGACGTAGGGGCTAGGGTAGGTGCTGGTGTAGGTGCCACTGCAGGCAACGTATTCGTTTGTGTTTGCGTGCATCCAGCGAATGTATTATCTAGACCCTTTACATATCTGCCGAGGAGTGTCCAATCGCTAGGTGATATGTTGCCATCTCCATTTATATCAGCTTTCTCTAGTGTGGAATTTATACTCCCTACGACAACTTGTCCCAAGAGATCATAATCAGCGTTTGATATAGTTCCATCACCGTTGAGATCGCCTTTAGAGCCACAGACGAGGGATCTAGATTGTATCGCGGTTGTTGAAGAAGTAATAGTGAAATTATTATCGCTATAATCTTGTGGCGGGTTCGTTCCCGGAATGTTCGGACCGGAAAGAATTGCTCTCATCTTAAATGCATTGGTAGCGATCTGATTGCCGCAGAGAGCGCCAGGTGCGCAATAACTATAGTATTTTTGGGGGATAGTCCAAGAATATGAGCCTGTATTGGAAAGATTCGAAGCAATGACATCTTCGAATGTTTGTCCAATCTGGAAATACGAGAGTTGGAGACTGACAGAGGTACCTGCCGGAAGATTCGAGGCATTCCAGCTTATTGGAACTGTCTGGCCTACGCTGTACGTCTCTCCCCCATTCGGACTGTAAACAGAAATGAAAGGTATGGAAGGTGGGGCAGTTATCGGTGCGAACCCGTCCTCGCTGTAAGTATTAGGGGCCTTAATTTTGTAGCCACC
>CAZVHT010000044.1:0-17159 GCA_964627275.1 uncultured Candidatus Saccharibacteria bacterium | reverse complement strand
GTTGGTGACAGACCTGGGCATGATCGTCGCTATTCTGTTGATGCCACGAAAATTACGAAAGAGCTCGGTTGGAAAAAGTCGTATACTTTTGAAAAGGCATTCGCCGAAACTATACAATGGTATATAGATAATCCAAAGTGGATTGATAGGGTGCAAAAGCGCACAGGTGTCTTTAATCCCCATATTGATCTGTGGCGAAAGCATAAATTAGAGAAAAATTATATTAAAAATAAAAAAATAAAAGCATGAAAGGAATCGTTTTAGCCGGAGGTTTAGGTACACGTCTGCGTCCTTTGACGCTTGTAACCAACAAGCATCTTTTGCCGGTATACGACAAGCCGATGATTTTATATCCCATAGAGACCCTGCGCAGATCAGGTATTAGAGAGATCATGGTTGTCTGTGGTCGGGAGCACGCCGGAGACTTTATAAACTTTCTTGGCTCGGGCAAGGAATATGGCGTCAAGCTTTCTTATGCGGTTCAAGATAAAAACAACGGAGGTATCGCCGATGCGTTGGCTTATGCAGAAGACTTTGCGGACAAAGGCAATGTTGCGGTCATTCTGGGAGACAATATTTTTGAAAATAGTTTTGCAATGTCTGTAAAAAAATTCAAAAGCGGAGTGCGGATTTTCTTGAAAGAAGTGAAAGATCCGCAGAGATACGGTGTGCCGGTCTTTGAAGGAAAAAAAATTATAAAAATAGAAGAAAAGCCGGAAAAGCCGAAATCAAATTTTGCCCTGACAGGCTTTTATCTCGTGGATAATAATATTTTTTCGTTTATCAAAAAACTGAAGCCTTCAAAAAGAGGTGAACTGGAAATGACGGATGCCATCAATCATTATGGAAAAACTGGCAAGATTGATTTTTCTGTCGTAAAAGGCCAGTGGTACGACACAGGCACGATTGACTCTCTCCTGGAATCAGCTATTCAAATAAAGAAGAAAATAAGTGGAAAAATCCAGTAAAATTTTGGTCACTGGTGGAGATGGTGTTGTCGGTTCTTACATGAAAATCGGTCTGCGGCTCTCGCATGTCGATCTAGATGTCACAAATCTCCCACAAGTGCGAAAAGTCTTGAAACACGAAAGGCCAAAAACGGTTATTCATTTGGCCGCTATAACCGATATGAAACAGTGCGAAAATGACCCAAATCTGGCTCTGGGCGTAAATGCCGTTGGAGCGCGTAATGTCGCACTGGCGTCAAAAGAAGTCGGAGCGAAAGTCATATATATTTCAACCAACGCTGTTTTTGACGGTAAAAAAAAAGGAGCGTACAAACCGGGTGACAAATCCACGCCGATAAACGTTTACGGGCGCTCAAAATACGAAGGCGAGCTCGCGATTCTCCAAACTGATCACAAAAACCTGGTGGTGCGCACTTCATGGGTGTTCGGCGGCGGGAAAGACAAAGACAGGAAATTTGTCGGCAAAATTATGCCAAAATTACTGTCCGATGAGGACCTTTCCGCTGTGAGCGACGTACACGGCACGCCGACATACGGCAAAGATCTGGCTTTGGCGCTTGAAAAACTGGCCACGAGCGACATTTCAGGCGTTGTGCATGTTACAAACGCAGGCAAAGCGTCCCGGTATGATATGGCGTCGGTCGTTAGAAAAACTTTGGGATCAAGGAGCCGGATATCAAAAGTTACGCTTTCCGGCTTTGGCCAGACGGCGAATACGCTGAAAAATGAAGTTCTGGAGGCCGGCGAGCATGTCTTACGCCCGTGGCGGGAAGCCCTGGCCGAATACATAGAGACGGAATGGAAATAAAATGGTTTACAAGTGCAAGCAAAACAAAAAATGCCGCGTATGCGGCAATCCAAAACTGGAAAAGATTCTGGACCTGGGCAAAACGCCGCTGGCCAACGCTTTTGTTTCAAAAAATAACCTGAAGGGAAGAGAGGCCTATTTTCCCTTGGTCTTGGTTTTTTGCGACAAATGTTCCCTTGTTCAATTGAATCATTCCGTTGATCCAGAAATTCTCTTTCAAAACTATCATTACAATACGGGAGCAAGTAAGCCTCTCGTCGATCATTTTATATGTATGGCAAATGAGCTCTCGAAAAACTATCTCGATTCAAAAAATGACCTTGTGGTTGAATTTGGCTCCAACGACGGTGTGTTCCTCGGGGCGCTCAAAGACAGACATCGCGTCCTCGGTGTTGATCCTGCGGAAAATATGGCGAAAATGGCGCGCGAGAGAGGGATTGAGACAATTACAGACTATTTTGGAAAGCGGTCGGCAAAACAAATAGCTAAAAAACACGGTCAAGCAAAAGTGATCGTCGCCAACAATGTCTTTGCCCACATAGACGATATACATGACGTCCTTGGCGGCGTTCACATTCTGCTCCATGATGATGGTCATTTTATTTTTGAATGCCATTGGGTGGGCAACCTCATAGGCCACGGAGGATTCGATCAGATTTATCATGAACACCTATTTTATTATTCCCTGCACAGTCTTCAAACCCTCCTCGGCACTCTTGGCATGGTTATACGAGATGTAAAATTAGTCCCTATCCACGGCGAATCTCTGCGCGTCTACGCCGCAAAAAAGGGTAAAGAGGGCAAGGCCGTGGGAGACTTCTTGAAAAGAGAAGAGGAGATGGGATTGACAAAAAAAGAGAAGTACAAAGACTTTTCAGAAAAAGTAGAGTCTAATAAGGAGAGACTTTCGGATCTGCTTAGAGCACTCAAAAAGCTGGGGCATACGGTCGTCGGCTACGGCGCACCAGGCAAAAGTACTACGCTTCTCAATTATTTAAATATCGGACCGAAGACGCTCGATTTCGTGACGGACACGACACCTGCCAAACAGGGTGCATATACCCCTGGTACGCACATTCCTATTGTTCACCCTGATATTCTGAAGAAGAAAAGGCCAGACTATATATTACTGCTTTCGTGGAATTATTCCGATGCTATTCTGGAAAAAGAAAAAGAATTGCGGCAGAAAGGGACGAAATTCATTATTCCCGTACCGGAAATCAGAATAGTTTAGCTTCGACCAGCGCCATGTTTTTTGACTGCGGAACAGACAGGACGAGGTCGGATATTCTCTCGGACAGGCTATACGCATAAACCTGCAGGAGGTCGGTTTGGATGCGATACAGGCGCTTGCCTTCTCTGACATCATACGAAGTGTAATCATCTATCCTGATTTTTCCGTTCTTTCCTTCTATGCCGAAATCATTTTTGAAGGAAAAAGACAACTCCAGATTGCCGGCAACATCGTTCGTATAAAATGAAAGTTCCACAACATGTTTTTTCTCCGGATCGACTGGATAGGATTCAAGTGTGAAATTTTCGCTACGGATGGGGGATTTGATTTGCACATCAGATGCATCCAGGGTTTGGTAGCGCATAAGACTCGCTTTTCCATAATAATCTCTCACCGCTCCGTCATTTTTCATCGCATCCTTGAAAGCTTGGCTTGTTATAGAGCGGAGGCTCTGCACCGTTTCTACGATTTTGGTGCGTGAGTCCGTAGGCATGTATTGATTTTTGACGAGTCTTATTGGTATCTGGTTGTCAAAGAAAATCAAATAGTGGGCCAAGCTGAATCCTGGCATGGGCTGGAATATATACTCTCCCGAGAGGTTTGGGATAATCAGGGTATTGTTGTTTGCCTCGCTCATGTGAGCGAATTGACCGAATAGGCCAGTACGCATCTTTACGATGGCTTCTTTGCGTGCCACCGCTTCAGATTTCAGGCGGATCGAATGAAAGGCGAATATCTGCTGGAGGGAAAAAAGTATGATGACAGTCGGTATTAAAATCCTGACGGCCTGTCTAACCTTTATTCTGTAGAGAATAGAAGCGCCGACCGAGAGCAGTATGACGTAAAAGTAATAAGGAACTCCGGCATACCTGTAATCAAAATCGGGAATGATTTCGTGGTTTGGTCGGGCGATCACAACCATACCGATGGTGACAGCCATAGATGACAGCAGTAAAATGATGATTTTTTTCTCGGCAGGCAAAGCTTTTTTGAATAGAAGCCGTATGAACAGAACATTTCCGGCCAAAATGAGCGTTACTACTATCGGCCAGACAGATTTTGCCTTCTCTAGCACGGCGGGATGGGCCAATATTTTTACCGCATTAGGCGCGACAGCAGACAGAGAGACACCGTTCGCGAAAAACGACAGGAAATTGCCCGCCAAAGGTAACGGTCTCCAGCTCTCCTTTTTTTCCCTAGCGGAAAACGTCGCATCCATATTTTCCGCGGAGAGCGTGGAGAGAAACGTATTAGGTTGAATGACGGTAAATGTATAAAACAAAAAGAGACCGAACGCCGCACTGATGCCGACGATGCCGAGAATGGGGACTTTATTTTCTCTAAAGAAATCTATGGATCTAATACGGCAGAAAATTATCATACAGAAGAGTAATACAGGCACGACCCACATGCCGGATATATCTGTTGCAAGGGCAGAGGCGAGAGCCAGGCAAAAATAGATCATGTATTTTTTTTGTCTCGATTCGATCCAGGCCATATAACTCCATACTGATATACAAAAAAACAAGAGTATTTGGATGTATATCGACATGATATAAAAGCCAGTGAGCATATCGGCCCAGCCTGCGGCGCCAGAAAACATCACTAGAAATATAAAAAAGAACGGAGTGTCAATCGAGATTTTTTTGAATATCAGATATGTGAAAAAAGGTATAAAAGCAAAGACCAAAAAGACAAATACGCTGTATGGAACATGACTTTGGCCGAACAAACTGTCCAAGATTTTTACTTCCGTTCGAAACAGGGGAATAGTGTGGTCGTTGCCGTGCGGCGTGAACAGGGATTCTCCAAACGAAGTAGTATGGCTGACGCCTATGATTTCAAAGTCGTCCATATTGAAGTACCCATTCATGATATTTGTCGCCTGACTTCCAAATGCAAATACGATGCAAATAGCCAAAATGATCAGATTTTTTTTGGTATCGGAAATCGGTGAGTACAAACTTCTCGCGTATTCATATAATCGAATAATCTGCTTTTGGAAAAATACGGCGCAGACGAGTGATAACGCGAGAATGACAGTTGCTGTCACAAGACCGCTTTCTATCCCAATGAAATAAATTTTGGCCGTCGGTCCAAAGTTCGCCAGGCGTGAAGTGTCAAAGTTTTTAACAACCGCCAAAGCGCCCGTCGATGCGATGGCAGAGAGACCGAGAAAAAACAAATGCGCTCTAGCCCTCATAGAATGGCCACATGATAGCACGGAAGCGATGGCGTGTGTTACAATTTCGCTATGACAGACAAGTGGATCAAGGATACGGGCTTGGTTTTTGCGCTTTTGTTTTTGTTTCTCGGGTACCGAGGAGATAGGGCGTTTTTGACCGTTTCCATGGTTTTACTGGTTATTTCGATTCTTGTGCCAAAGGCTCTCTATCCTCTGGCGTATTTGTGGCAAAAATTGGTTAACTTGCTCAATATAATCCTGCCGAGAATTTTTTTTGGCTTCGTCTTTTTTGTCATCGTTTTTCCCATTGGCGCGATCCGTCGACTGATTGAGGGGGAATGGATAGTGATTAGGGGCTGGAGGCACGCGGCGAGTTTGTTTGTCGATAGAGATCACCTCTACGTCAAGACAGACTTGGAAATGCCGTATTAATTTTGTTTGCATTTTTAATTTAATTGATATTTATGGATTTTATAAGGGATGTCTGTGGATTTTTAAAGGTGAGAAAGAAATTTTGGCTTTTACCATCTCTCATCGTGCTCATAACAATCGGTTGTCTCATCGTCTTTGGCGGATCGACAGCGATTGCTCCATTTATTTACACTATTTTCTAATTTCTCTAATTCTTTTCTAAACCTATGGCTTTGGAAGGCAAAACCAGCATTCTCGGAATATCCGCCTACTATCACGACAGTGCCGCGGCTCTTATTGTCGACGGTGTCATTATCGCCGCCGCGGACGAGGAGCGCTTTTCGAGAAAGAAACACGACCAAGGTTTCCCCAAATATGCAATCGAGTATGTGCTTTCGGAGTGCGGTTTAAAGCTCGCGGATCTAGACGGCATCGCTTTCTACGACAAACCGTATCTCAAGTTCGAACGCTTGCTTGAGATCTATCATGCCTTTGCTCCGCACGGTTTTAAAAGTTTTGCCATGTCCATGCCCGTGTGGATAAAGGACAAGCTTTTTATGCGCAGAAATATTTGGAAGGAACTGGAAAAAATTGAGGGCAGAAAAATCAAGAAGCGGCCGAAACTGCTCTTTACCGAACACCATCTCTCGCATGCGGCGAGCGCTTTTTATCCCTCGCCTTTTTCCGAGTCTGCGATACTGACCGTGGACGGTGTAGGTGAATGGGCGACGACGACCATCTGTTATGGTAATGGTAAGAACATCACTATTCTCAAGGAAATGCGCTTTCCTCACTCTCTCGGTTTGCTTTATTCGGCTTTTACGTACTACTGTGGCTTCAAGGTGAATAGTGGCGAATACAAGCTCATGGGTCTCGCTCCCTATGGTATCCGTAGTAGTGCGCGGGTGGCCGAATTTAGAAAAAAAATTCTCGATGAACTCATCAGTTTCAAAAACGACGGATCTATTGCCCTCAACATGGAGTACTTCACGTTTGCCACGGGAGATCGCACGTGCCATGACGCAAAGTGGCAAGCTCTCTTTGCTATTCCGCCACGGCCGGGAGAGAGCCTCCTTACCCAGGAGCATTCGGATATGGCCATGGCTATTCAGGAGGTGACGGAGGAAGTAATGATACGTATGGCCCGCACGGCCCAGAAACTAACAGGGTCAAGGAACCTAGTGCTAGCCGGTGGCGTTGCTTTGAATTGTGTCGCTAACGAGCGTATTGCCGCCGCCGGTATCTTTGACCACATATGGGTCCAACCGGCGGCGGGAGACGCTGGTGGGGCAGTGGGAGCAGCGCTTGCGGCATATCACATATGGCTCGGCAGGGAGCGAGTCATAGATTCAAAAGTGTTTGACGCCATGCAGGGCTCGTACCTCGGTCCGGAGTACAGCTCTATAGAAATTATGAAAGTCACTCGGAAATACAACGCGCCTTTCAAAAAGTACGAAAACTTCGATGATCTCGCTCACACAGTCGCTTCATACATAGCAGGTGGCAAAGTGATTGGCTGGATGCAGGGCAGGATGGAATGGGGACCTCGCGCTCTGGGTAATCGTAGTATCCTCGCTGATCCGCGCAGTGCCGAAATGCAGAAAAAACTCAATCTCAAAATCAAGCAACGTGAAGGTTTCCGACCTTTCGCTCCTTCGGTTCTCATAGAAGATATCGGAGAGTATTTTGAAACAAAAACGCCGTCTCCTTACATGCTCTTTACCGCACCTGTAAAAAAAAGTCGCAGAAAATCTCTTGCCAACAACGACTTACCTTTATTTGACCGACTCTACACGCCGCGTTCTGATATTCCGTCCGTGACACACCTTGACTATTCGGCCAGGCTTCAGACAGTTTCAAGGGACACAAACGAAAAATATTGGAAGCTCATCCGCGCCTTCAAAGAGAAAACCGGTTACGGCATCATCATAAATACCAGCTTCAATGTGAGAAACGAACCAATCGTCTGCACTCCGGAGGACGCGTACCGCTGTTTTATGTCCACAGAAATGGACTATCTCGTCATAGGCGACATGGTGTTTGAAAAGGTGGCTCAAGGCAGGTTTCCAAAAGGCACTTTTGATCTAAAATTTAATGAATTGGATTAGGAAACACAGAGCGGACATCATTCTTACTATCACGAGTATCATCATCACTCTCGTAATCGTCGACACCTTCTTATATTTCACGCGCTACAGATACGTAATCAGGAGGGAAAATTATCCTCGTTATTATTTTCTCAAAGACGCGGAAATTGGGCTCGACATCTCTCCAAAATTTGCCACATCGACCCATTACTTTGACGACGCCGCTTTTCCTGTCTGGTCAAATAACATTGGCTGTTTCGACAGAGATTACACAGACGAAACTCCCTATATATACATGGCAGGTGACAGCCTCACATGGGGTTTTGTGCCTTTTGAAGATTCGTGGGGTAGAGTTTTGGAGCGCGAGCTTGGCATTCGCACGGTCAAATGCGGAGTGACCGGAGGTTTTGGCACAAAGCAGGAGAGGATAAAAGCAGAGAGGCTTTTTTCAAAACTGCCGAACCCAGAGATTATTATTGTCGGCTATACAGAAGTGAACGACTTTGATGATGACGCAAATTTTCCCATAAATACCATCCATGGAGGATATGTAGTGAAAAATCTAGCAAAAGACGGCGTGACAGAGGCAGAGGCGGAAGAAAAATACAGACGCTTTGACAGATACTGCACTATAGATACGGTTACTCATCCGGTTATCGCGATGACCAGGTGTTTTTTGAGCAATCATTCAGTGCTCTACAATATAGTGAAAAAAGACATTCGCGCCAAATTGCCGCGTCTCTTGCCAGGTCTCACCAAAAAACTAGAAAACACGGGCATATTTGCTCTGCAAAAACCGACCATAGAGAGGACATCAGAAGCGGAGTATCAAAAGCATCTGAAAAACGTTCTTGATTTTAAAGATTTAGCAAGAGAGCAAGGGGCTCGGCTTTTATTTGTCCTTGGTCCATTTAATAATGAAAAAATAATCTCCTTCCTCATGGCAAATCAAATAGCATACATTGATCTACGCCCAATCTTTGATGAACATTCAAAATCAGAGTCTCTCATATGGAAAAAAGACGGTCATTGGAATGTCAAAGGCAATCACTTGGTTGGAGAGGTCGTCGCCCGTTACATAAAAGAAAATTTCAAGCAATAAAAGAATAAGCTTTCTTTTTTATAGGTCGATCGTTTTCGAAATCAATATACTCGGTGTTTCTATTTCTAAAAATCATCCGATACAGTAATAAAAATAGTCCATTCCAACTTCTCGGAGCCACTGATTTGGACCAGAAAAACAATTTAACGACGGCGCTTAGAAAGCCTTTTTGTTTTGATATCGAAAGCTGTTCCTCTCTATATTGACGTATGAATTTCTGCGAGAGCTGGGTTTCCAGAATTCTAAACTTCGCCAGTTTTTTGTTTATTGTCCAGAGGGAAGAGAGCTTTGCAAATCGGAGCCAGAGGTAATAATCTCCCGCCAAGCGTAAACTCTCGTCTATCGGTCCCGCTTTTTTCCATAGAGACGATCGCCAGAAAACCGATTCCTGTTGTATGAAAGGAGCGTTTCTGCCGTATATACCTTTCTCTATCCATGATCGGTTGTATATGTAGCAGGGCAGGGTCCTAGAAATCTTTGATGACTGGTCTATTATAGAACTGATTCCTTTTAGCCATTCGATGTCTGGGTACTTTTCTAACACCGAGGCGATAGAGGCAAAAGCTCCTGATTCGTATACATCGTCAGAATTTATGTATGCATAGATATCTCCTGTGGCTTTGGCAAAACCTCTATTTATGGCATCATACATACCGCTATCTTTTTCCGAGACTATGGAGAAGGAAAAACCATTCTTTGTTTGCGATATATATTCGTATGCGATGCGCACTGTGGTATCTGTCGATCCACCGTCCATAACGAGGTATTCGACTTCAAAATCGCCTTTTTGCGCGAGCACGCTCTCTATGGTCTGCCTGATATATTTTTCGCCGTTGTATACGGGCGTGACGATGCTGATTTTCATTGCAATTTACCGGTCTGCATATAGGTGTATAATTCTGTCTATATATTCGGTATTATATCATGAAAATTTTTGATAAAGAGGCACGGTTATATGTATGGAAAAAGTCCTGGAAGGCCTTGAATAAAGGTGTTTTTGAACGAGGTACCTGTAGATGGTTTCCGGGAGGAAAACTCAATATTACAGAAAACTGCATAGACAGGCATTTGAAAAAACAAGGAGATAGTATAGCTCTCATATGGGAACCAAATGAGCCAAATGGGTCTCACGTGACAGGCAAGACATACACCTTTGCCGAGCTTCACCATGAAGTCTGTCGGATGGCCAACGTGCTCAAAAAGCATGGTGTGAAAAAAGGCGATTACGTCTGCATATACATGCCCATGATTCCGCAAGCCGCTTTCGCCATGCTCGCCTGCGCGCGTATCGGCGCTGTTCACAATGTCGTATTCGCCGGTTTTTCCTCGCAATCTCTGGCAGACAGGATAAACGACTGCGGCGCCAAAATCGTCATCACGAGCGACATAGGTTATCGCGGAGCGAAAGAGATTCACATAAAGCAGATTGTTGATGAAGCTTTGAAACAGTGTCCCAAAGTAAAAGAGACTCTCGTTTTTGAACGCTTGAAAAAAGGCGCTTTCGAGAGGGAGCTGGAAAAAGCTTCGCCAGTCTGTCCGCCGACGATTGTGAAATCAGAGGAACCGCTTTTTGTTCTCTACACGTCTGGTTCCACGGGCAAGCCAAAAGGTCTCGTCCATGGCGCCGGCGGCTACATGGTCTACGCCGGTTATTCGTTCAAGCAAGTTTTTGATTACAAACCAAAAGAGATTTTTTGGTGCACTGCCGACATTGGTTGGATTACAGGTCACACATATACTCTCTATGGAGCTCTTCTCAGTGGCGTCACAACCCTTGTCTACGAAGGCTTACCGACATATCCAACTCCAAGTCGTTTTTGGGAAATTATAGAAAAATACAAAGTAAATATTTTTTATACGGCGCCGACAGCTATCCGCTCTCTGGCCTCTTTTGGCGATGTTTATGTCGACAAATTTAAACTGAAGTCTTTGCGGCTTATAGGGTCTGTGGGAGAACCTCTTAATGTTGAAGCTTACAATTGGTATCACAAGCATGTTGGCAAAGAAAAATGTTCAATCGTAGATACATGGTGGCAGACCGAAACGGGTGGCATATTAATTTCCCCACAAGTTGACCTCAGACAAAAACCCGGATCCGTAGGCAAGCCTCTGCACGGTATTGTACCCGTTCTTCTCGATGTAAACGGCAAAGAAATAAAGAAAGCTGACGTTTCCGGTTCTTTGTGCATAAAAGCGCCATGGCCGGGAATGGCTATGACTATACTGAATGATCACGTACGCTTTTTAAAGACGTATTTTGGGACGTTCAAGGGGTATTACAAGAGCGGCGATTCGGCCAAACGTGACGCAGATGGTTATTATTTTGTAGCCGGACGTATGGACGATGTCATGAATGTGTCAGGACACCGCCTTGGTTCGGCGGAAATAGAAAACGCTATTAATTTTCATCCTGACGTCGTCGAATCGTCTGTCATTTCTTTTGCCCATCCAATAAAAGGCGAAGGTATATACGCTATGGTTATACTTCGGAACGAGCGAACAGATAGGGATATTCTTCAAAAGGAAATAATTCTTACCGTCGAAAAAGTAATAGGTCCCATAGCAAAGCCGGACAAAATTCAAATCGTAAAAGATCTCCCGAAAACCAGATCGGGTAAAATCATTCGTCGTGTTTTGCGCCGTCTTGTTTCCGGTGATACTTGTGAAAGTGAAGACCTTACAACTCTCACAAACCCCGACGTCATAGTCGAAATCCGGCAGGGAGTGGTTAGATAAAATTTAATATTGCGTTATGGTAGAGTATTTATTTTCAAAAAACGACTTTTTGTCCCGATAATATTGCCAATTTATAGGCTCGTTCTTGAATATAATGCGAGGTATATCGCCATACCACGAGGCGAAGTTACCGAAAGTTGAATGAGATCCGAGTATGGCATCTGTTTTTGACAGGAGAAAAAGGTCGGTGACGGCGTTTTCTTTTGATATGTGGATGTTAAGTCCTTTAAAGATAGCTTCATTGATGAATCCGTCTGAAGTAATGATACACAAGGTTTTATTTTTATCCAAGACATTCTCCCGGATATACTCATCGATTATGCTCCTAATCCTTTCTTGGCTTATGAGAAATTTTCCGCCCTTGAATGCTTTGTAATCGGTCTGGCGAATGTGGATGCCTAATATATTTTTATAGGAGTCTCGAAATGGTTTAATAATGCTTGTGAGCTTATCCTCTATCTTTTGGTTTGGAGCAAAAACAACACGCAACTCGTCCCTGAATTTATGCAAGCCGAGGGGATTTCTAAAAAGCCAACCTGTAAAATATAAAATCTCGCAGATTTCAAATCGCGATGGCAAAGCAGAGGTCGGCGGGAGACTGGTCGCTCTATTCTCGTTATTCTCCGAAGAGAAGACGCATCGTGAATTGATTTTAGTTAAAAATTTTGCGGCCACAGCGTATTTCCACCGCGCTATGCGATTGGAGACATGATGTCTCCTCCGCGGTATTCTAAAGAAGAGCGAAAAAAACTTGGTTGCAGTGCTTTCTTTTGGCAGGAAATTAAAAAACGAGTGATATTCAAAAAAAGAGGGATTTTGGACAGGAATTTTCATCTCGAGACCATAAGCATAAATACTTGCATAGTTCCAGAGTTGGTTGGCCAACTCTCCGCCACCATGTTTTAGGATAATCAATTTTTTCATTGTAAATTTTTTATGGGTTTTGAGAGAAATGTTTCGTGTAATTTTTTGGCTATGAATTTTCTACCGCTCACTTTGAGATGCTCTGTGGCATAGCCCCCATTATAGTTAAAACTATCCGAATTGAGGCTAAATGCCAAGTTGAGGCACTCTACGCCTGTCCTCTCGACGGCATTGCATATCATGCCGGTATTTCTCTCTGTCTGCTCTATGAAATCATGTCCGACGAACAGAGTGCCTACTTCATAATTGATAGGAGTTATGTAAGTATAGACTTCTATGCCTGCCTTTTGGAAAGTTTTTATGGCGTTTGTCAGAGCGATCAGTTTCCTATGGTCCGAAGAAATTGGTGACATGTACCTCGCTATAAATGTATCACGAACCTGCTCCGGCGTGGCTGTGGCGAGCCTCTGGTTACCGGTGAATTCCCGGACTGTACCGACTGGTTGATTTTCGCGGTATACGATGGTGTTCATGTATTCTTCTTCGCTCACCGGATTGACGTCTATGACTCCCGTTATGGCGAACGGTCTATAGAAATAGGCAAGGACGGAATTTTTGTGTCGGAAATAGAACTTCTCCTTTTCGAACTGCAGTCCCGGAGTCATGTTCCACACAGGAGAAAACGTCGCTGGATTTATATGCAAAATGACGGCTTTCGGCTTTATCTCTGAGCGGCTTACGTATTCGGCCGCCGCTTCGTATACTTCGGATTGGTTTGCGCCGTGGGAGAGATCAGCGATTTTGTATTCTGGGTCGAGAGCATGTAGTGCATCGATTATGGATGATTGATCCCTATCAGTTTTATCCTTGAAATCTATGATACTGTCAGCAAAATAGAGTATGTCTACGTTGTCCCGCAAATAATTCTCGAGCAGGAGAACAGCCGGAATCGGCGGCACGATATATTTAAAAATCACTATTTGGGCTATAAACAGCACGACCAAGAGAATAGTTATTTTATAGAAGAGCTTTTTCATCAGAATTGGAAATATATGAATGGCACTTCGCGGGTAACGCCGAGATTCATGACGCTCATGATCAAAATGAAGTAGATGGCGTAGCGCACCCATTTTTTTTGCGCGCCTATGACGCTTGCCGTGTTGCCTCTTTTATATTCTATGAGTTCGGTGATGAAAAGAACGACGATGAGTCCGAGCATGAGGACGAAATGGCCACGGTTATACGAGATAGGTGCGAGCCAGCCGTTTATATGAAGATCGCTCACAGATTTTTTCAAGATATAACCGGCATCTGCTAGAGTGTTTGCTCTGAAGAACACCCAAGCAATAAGAACAAGAATGAATACCCACAATCTCTTTAACCATACGGATCCAATGTTGAAAACTTTTTCCGCGCTGCGAGACAGTATGAGAAGTGCACCATGCAGAGCACCCCAGATCACATAAGTCCAATTTGCTCCGTGCCAGAGGCCGGAGAGTATGAATGTAATCATGATGTTTCTATACCAGCGTCTTCGATCGATCCGATTGCCGCCTAGGGGGATATAGACATAATCGCGGAACCATGTAGACAGCGAGATGTGCCAGCGTCGCCAGAATTCGGCGATGGACGTCGAGAGGTAAGGATTTTTGAAGTTCTCCATTAGATTGAATCCCATCACCTTTGCCGAGCCTATAGCAATGTCAGAATAGCCCGAGAAATCACAGTAGATTTGTAGGGCAAAGAAAAAACTGGCTGTGAGCAGGGCTAGGCCGGAAAAATTGATTGGATTGCCGTACGCCACGTTGACATATAACGCCAGATTGTCAGCGATGACCATTTTTTTGAAAAAGCCCCAAAGCATTTTGCGCAAACCTTCGACTACTGGCGCATACTCAAACTGGTGTTTTTCATAAAACTGATGAATGAGGTTTTGCGGGCGTTCTATAGGTCCGGCTACGAGCTGGGGATAGAACATGACATAGAGAGAATAAATACCGAAATGCCTTTCGGCTTTTTGATTGCCTCTGTAGACTTCGATGACGTAGGCGAGGCTCTGGAATGTGTGGAAAGAGAGACCGATGGGTAGGATGATATTTATAAATCCGATAGGATAGTTCCAATGAAAAAAATCGGCTATGACGGACAGATTGGTGTTAAAGAAATTGAAATACTTGAAGACTATGAGTACCAAACATGTGGAAACAATGCTTGCCACGAGCCATGCTTTTCTGCGGTGGCCTTCTGTCGTCTCGATCCGTATTCCGGCGTAATAGTCAATGCCGATAGTGACGGCGAGGATGAGAATATACCACGGGATGAAGGCCATGTAGAAAATCGAGCTCGCCGCCAGGAGGAACATCCACCTGTATTGGTGAGACAGAGCAAAATACAGCATGGTGACGACGGGAAAGAATATGAAAAATGAAATGGAGTTGAAAAGCATTTATGGCATCTATTTTTTGTGGCGCAGTTTCCAGAGTATCATTTTTATAAATGATCTCTTTGGCGCTAATTTTTTATCGTACATTCTGTTTACCTCGATCGTACTAGGATGCTCTAGCGGAAAATCGAGAGACTGTCTCTTTACGCTCATACCCGGAGCTTCAAAAAAAGTATGGGTGGCGTCATTTCCAAAGCCTATATTTTGGATGAGATTTTTCTTGGGCACGATGGCCAGACCGCCCAAAAGTAACATAATGTATTCCATCTGATAATCCCATGTATTCTTTCTGTTGGTAAAAACTTGATCGTAGACCCATTTTTTCTCTTTCCAGTGGCCGTTTCCCACCGCTTTTTGTATAATTTTTTTGTTCGATTCGTCCGCCCAGCTCGCCATATTCACATCGTATTTTTGCCAAGCTCTCCGCCACGTAGCCCAGCCCCAGAGTCTGGCGTATCTCGAAAATAAATAAGAAGGATCAGATGATGCATTGGCCGAAGCTTGCCACGAGCCACTATAATTTGATCCACCCACCATCATCACTCGATTATCGTTTTTGTATTTTTGAAGCATTTGCTCACAAAATTCAAAAAAAGAAGGATCGGGTAGACAATCGTCCTCTAAAATTATTCCCTCTGAGACATTTTGAAAAAACCAGTCTATAGCGGAACTCACAGCTATCTTGCATCCCAGATTTTCTCCCCTAAATAAAGTTTTGACCTCACATTGCCAATCTATGTCGCCAACAATACCCCTTGTCTCTATACATTTTACAGTGTCGTTTGGATGATTTTCTCTCGGTCCATCTGCGGCGATAAAAAACCGGGTCGGTTTTGCCTTTCTAATCTCTTCGAACACGCGTTTTGTCTCGCTAGGTCTGTTGAACATGAGTAGTAAAACTGGGGTTTGCATAGTTTTAGGTTCTTTTTCTTTCAGCGAGGTAGTTTGTGGTAAAGAACATTTCCTCCCGTGCGCCCGGACGCGCAATTTCCACGAATCCATCCCGGAGTATTCTGTATATGGTGTATTTTTTGTGGAGCAAGTCATAGAGATCTCCAAAAGAAACTCCGGCCGAGAGCGAGCAAGTACTGTATTCGAATTGAATAAAGTCTATTTTGTCGCTTTGGATGGTTTCTTTGGCACCTTTCAACACACTGAGCTCATTGCCTTCTACGTCGAGTTTTAGAAAGTGAATTTTTTTGATACTCTTTTGCCTCATGATTGTGTCTATGGTCGTGGATTCTACTTCATACACGTTGCTCTTTTTATCGCTTCTATGGAGAGATCCGAGACCTGTTCCATTTTCTGGACTGAAAAATTTGATCCTGTCGACAGCCTCGCCGAGAGCTATGTTGAGAGCTATAATACCTTTTGGAGAAAATTTTTCTTCGTATTTTTTATATTCTTTTGGTGACGGTTCAAATCCGTATATTTCACCACTCTTGCCTACGCGTCTGAGTGCCTCGATGACACATTCGGTGTAATTTCCGATCTGAGCGCCGCCATCAAATATAACCAAACCTTCTTTTTCTGGGATTTTGGATAGAGCGTATTTGAGAACCCATGCCTCGCCATTTTCCGTTGGATGCCTGCCACCAGTGCCTATATTCAATCCTTGCAGAGATATTTCAAATAATCGTGAAAACAATAGTTGGAAGCGTTTTCTACCGAGCAGTTTGTTTTTGATAAATTTTTTCATTATTTCATCCTATTCTTTCAATATATATTTTTCCACCATACCAGCGTATTTCGGGTTTTCTGCCTTTTGGTTCCACATATAGACGGGAATACGGAATACAAAACTATTTTTGAAAGTTTCCGTGACTTGGAAATTGAAATCACGATCGGCGCCACGGCCCATGTAGGAAGGCCATACACGATCCGAAAGTTTTCTAAATTGAACTTTTTCAATCACCTCGCGCTTGAAAAGCGGTGAATTACCAGTACCGGGATAAGGGGCTAGAGAGCCAAAGAAAAGTTTGTTTAGAATCCACATTCTTCTCACGTGAAATGGTATGAGGCGGTTTCCCTTTGTTTTTTGTGACAGGTCATACAATTCTTGCGGCCCAATCATTTCATCTCTTTTTTCTTTCATATATCTTTCAATATCGAGTTTCTTGCCGAGAAATTTCTCGTCCAGTTGAAACCAATCTAAAGTTACATGGTCGGCGTTGTATTTTTTCAAGAGATCATACTGTATCTCTATTCTATTGCGGAGAGAAGTGTCATCCGCATCTTGGAATGTAACAAGCTCTCCCTGGACATGTTTGAACCCTGTATTTCGGGCCGAGTAACCGGCGTTTATATTCCGCCCGAGCTTT
>CAZVHT010000043.1:0-4164 GCA_964627275.1 uncultured Candidatus Saccharibacteria bacterium | reverse complement strand
TGAAAGGCCGGAGAAAGCGTGGCGGCTAAATATAGCCATAATCCTCTTAGGAAAAGCCCGCTCAGGTCGAGGTTGTGCGCAAGCGATACTGGCTTTGCATGACTTCTACTCCAACCGCCCCTTCGGGCGCCTTTTATTTATCAAAAGTTAGAAGAAAGAGTTAGAAGAAAGTAAAATACATGCCAATCTCCAAAGACAAAAAAAAAGAGCTCGTAAAACAATTGGAAACAATTTTCAAGAGCTCAAAAGGCGCGGTGTTTGTGGGATTCAAAGGGCTCAAAGTAAATGATGCCAATAAAATGAGAAAAAGTTTCAGATCGCAGGGTGTTGATTACATTGTAGCCAAAAAAACTCTCATGAACCGTGCGCTAGATACGGCAAAAATTTTCGGTCAAAAGCCGGAGATTACAGCAGAAGTTGCCGTCGCCTACAGTGTCGACAATCTCACGCCGGCCCGCGAAATCGGAGGCTTTTTGAAGAAGAACAAAGACATGCTATCCATTCTCGGTGGAATTTTCGAGGGAAAATTCATCAGTCGAGAAGAGGTCGTGGCTTATTCCTCGATTCCAGACCGTCAGACCCTGTACGCCAAAGTAGTCAATTTATTCAATTCCCCGATTCAGGGTTTTGTCATGGTGGCATCGGAAATTGCAAAGAAGAAGCAGGCTTAATTATCAATCGGCAAAACAGCAAAAAATAATATTAAAATTTATTAAAATTATGGAAACTCCAACAAAATTCAAAGTCCTCGTTGATTCACTCGAGTCTATGTCAGTGCTCGATCTACACGAGCTTGTAAAACACCTAGAACAAAAGTTCGGCGTATCGGCGGCGGCGCAAGCGGTGGCTCCAGTTGCAAATGTGGGCGCGACAGTGGCAGAAGAAAAATCAACCTTTACGGTTGAACTCAAAGACAGCGGCGCTTCCAAAATCAGTGTTATCAAAGTCATCAAAGAAGCTCTCGGTCTCGGACTGAAAGAAGCAAAGGATCTCGTTGACGCTGCTCCAAAAGTGCTCAAAGAAGGCGTAAAAAAAGAAGACGCGGAAAAGTTGAAGAAAGACGTAGAAGCCGCCGGCGGAAAAGTAGAATTGAAATAAATCTCTGGTATACTGCCCTATATAGATAATAGATATCTATGGATACTCTCTCATTGCTTTTTGGATCGGTTCTGCGCGTCAAAATGATGCGGATTTTCCTGTTCAATCCTGGCAGACCATTTGATGTTGAATACATAGAGGGCAAAACCAATGCCAAAGCGCGTGAAATAATAAAAGAAGCGTCTTTCTTCAAAAAACTGGGCTTGATAAAATCAAAAAAGCTGTTCAAGGTCATATCAATAAAGAAAGGCAAAAAGAAAGACAAAAAAGTGAAGGAGAAAAAGAAGAAGGTTTCTGGCTGGGTTCTCGATCGTAACTTCAAATATATAGACGCTCTAACCGATTTTTTGGTCCGTACCCATTCTCTGGAACACAGGGCCATAGTGTGCAGGCTCGAAAAAGCCGGTCGCATGAAAGCCGTCATTGTCTCAGGAATATTTATGGGAGATGCCGAATCGAGACTCGATCTTTTCATTGTGGGAGACAATGTCAGGTCAGGCTCCATTGATCGTATCGTGCGTGGCATAGAGTCTGATATGGGCAAAGATATCCGTTATGCCGTGCTTTCAGGTCCAGATTTCGCTTATAGGGTCAATATGAATGACAAATTGGTGCGAGATGTTCTCGATTTTCCTCATATAATTCTCGTAGACAAGATTGGAATCGCGCGTTAAACCTCTCTGTTTCTGGCTTTTTCTTATCCCCACTTGTTCCACAGAACATTTTTTTCGTTGTATAATTAAGGTTGGAGGTAATTTATAAGCTTTTGGATTAATTTTTCATTATTATGGTACTTCAAACATGGGGAAATACGATAACGAACGCTTTCCAGAATATTTGGACTGGCGTTGCTGGTGTTCTCCCTAATATCGTGGTGGCGATCGTCATATTTATTATCGGCTGGGTCGTCGGATCACTCGTCGGTAGATTGATTGCCCATATCCTAAAGGTAATCAAACTCGATACGGCTCTCGAACAAGCAGGACTCGGCAATGCCGTAAAACGCGCCGGATTTAGTCTCAATTCCGGCAGATTTATCGGCGGTCTCGTCGAATGGTTCATCATCGTTGCGTTCCTCGTCGCTTCGTTTGATGTGCTGGGACTGACGCAGGTTAACGTCTTTCTCCAGAGCGTTGTGCTCCTATACTTGCCTCAAGTGATCGTGGCTGTGCTCATCCTGCTCGTATCCGTAGTCATCGCGGATGTTTTGAGTAAAATTGTCACTGGTTCTGCCCGCGCCGCCGGCATACACTCGGCAAACTTCCTCGGTACAGTTACAAAGTGGGCTATCTGGATTTTCGCCCTACTGGCCGCCCTGGTTCAGCTCGGTATCGCTGTCGGTTTCATCCAGACTCTCTTTACCGGCGTTGTCGTTGCTCTGTCTCTGGCTTTTGGCTTGTCGTTCGGTCTGGGTGGTCAAGATGCGGCTGCTCGCTATGTAGAGAGAGTTCGCGCAGAAATCGCCAGCCATCATCACAACGGATAATTTTTGAGCTTGAATTTTGGATTTGTAACAAAAAAGCGGCACATCTCTATCGAGAACCTCCGCAGGTGAGAATTTGTCAAAGGTCTGTCCTTGACAAATTCGATCCGAGGACTGTTCGAGAGAAAGATATGCCGCTTTTTTCCGTACAAGTATAATAGACTCTATGTTAATGAAGCATAAAAAACTAATATACGGAATAATTACGGCAATAATAGCGGCTTTTATTTTCGGTAATGTTTTTGTCTATGTAAAAAATCTTAAAATTGACATGGTAACACTATCGGATAAGCTTGAAAAAACAAATACGGTTTTACTTCAAGCGGTTGAAAAATTGGTGTCTGATGATGGACGTTTGACAGTCTTAGAAAAACAGAGTTTCAGCCTAGCTTCCAACCAATCAAAAATTCAATCGGAATCAGCTGCTCGCTTGGCCGTTTTGTCCTCGGCGCTTTCGAGTACGCAGTCTGGACTAGATTTGTCGGCGATAATCAAATCATGGAGACCCTATATTGCGCGTATTTCTTGTACTATAGATACACCGAAAGCTATAGCGGAAACTTCAGGCTCGGCTCTATTGTCGAGGACCTCTAAATACCCTTATGCTCATCTCATTACAAACAAACATGTTGTTTTTTATGATGGTTATACGGCAGATAGTTGCAAAGTAACTTTCCCTGATCTTTCCGGAATTATTAATCTCTCCGGAGATTCTGTTTCATATCCGAGCAAAGGTGAAGACATTGGTATAGTTGATATTTCAAATAAAGTTGGAGCTATAGATTTGCGCTCTCAAAATGCTGTCGGCAGGAAAATCTGCGAGGCTGTTTCCGTAGGTGAGCGGGTTGTCATAATAGGCTATCCGAGTATAGGCTCAAAAAGTGATGTGACGGCCACCGAGGGTATTATTTCCGGTTTTGACGGCGATTACTACATCACGTCTGCCAAAATCGAGCAGGGCAATAGCGGTGGCGCGGCTATCCTCATCCGTGGCGCAGACACGTGCTATCTGGGCATTCCGACATTTGTGAACGTTGGAAAAATAGAAGCTCTGGCCCGAATTCTCTCGGCGAAAGTTATGCAGTAGATATTTTGAACTAGAATTGGTTTTGCGGGTTATAATAAAAGTTAGTTTTATAATTTAAGATATATTTATGAAAGTAAATAAAAATTTGGCGGTTCTCATCGTTCGTCTCATCATCGGTGGCATTTTTGTAGCAACAGGTTGGATGAAAGTTTCTGATATGGCGACGACGGTCGGCTTCTTTGGCGGTATGGGTATTCCTGCTTTCTTGGCCTACATAGTTTCATACGCAGAGCTCGTAGGCGGTGTGCTCATCGTCCTCGGACTCTGGACGGAAATCTCTGCTGGTGTCCTGGCTATTATCATGCTTTTTGCTATTTGGTATACCCGCTCCATGGGCTTCCAAGGGTTCATGGGACCTCTCGCTGTCCTCGCCGGACTCGTCAGTCTCATCGCAAGTGGAGCAGGGCAGTATGCGGTGGGCAAGAAGGCGTAAAAAGCGAAAGCCACCCTTGCGGGTGGCTTCTAGGTTTTCAGTCTTACCACAGGCTCATATTAT
>CAZVHT010000042.1:0-9367 GCA_964627275.1 uncultured Candidatus Saccharibacteria bacterium | reverse complement strand
AGACACCGCGGACGTTACGGCCAAAAACTCTCGCGGCGACGCAATCACCGAGACTGGTACAGCACAAGGTGAGACAATGAACGTCTATAACGTCGGTCCGGAAGAAACATTGGTTTCAAAGTCAATTGTTACGAGCGGAGTGCCTCAACTTACTGGTGTTACGACAAACGTGTCCACCTCTACTCTGTCGGCAACGTTCACAGTCAAGATCAAGGCAGTCGGTGCTGCTCTCCAGTTCGGTACGACAGCTTCCGGCACACCTATGTTCTCTACAACGACGACATCGTTCAAGGTTTACCGAAACGGTGTTCAGGATACGGCTTTCAGCTCCTACTCAACCTCAACCGATTGGGCAACTCCTTCTGGCGTAACTACGTCAGGAATAACCAATTCGTGGTCATTGGCTGACGGAACCGAAGTTACAGTTCCTGTAACGTTCAGGGTTGAAGGTCGATCGGCGAGTGCAGTTCAAACAACTGGTCTCTACTCAATCGGTCTCTCCGGTATCCAGCCTAACGCTCCATACGCAGCCACATTCATGGATGGCGAAGCGGATTGGAGAACTAGCTCGGTAGCGTTCCCTTAAACCGCATAAGTCAATCGGGTTTAAAGGTCTAGCGATTCTGGTTTCTTTGAAAGATTCAGGATTCGTCTAGTGGAAGCAAAAACCACTCACAGGTGGTTTTTGCTTTGCCGAAATTGCCTTTTTTGCTGGCTTTTTCTGTATAATAGACATATGAAAAACAGTAGAGGTATTATAAAAGCGCTCATTGTCATAGTTGTGGGTTTCTCCGTTCTCTTTTTGATTTTTGCTATGGCGGCCAGATATATCGCGCCTCTCGGCATTTCACCTGCAGGCAGTTCTCCTACGGATGGTTCATACTCCATGGATTACAAGGAAAAAACGAATTCCATGCTCAACTTTTTGGACTCGGGAAATTATGGAAATTATTCCGGTGGTGGATCAGACCGAACGATAGCGAGCGATATTGACGGTAAAAACCGTTCAAAATATGCCGGCAAAGTTTATTTATCGTCCGGCAATGCCAGTTACACGATTCAGCCATACGAAGAATACATAACTATCAAAAATGAAGGAACACCGGTCAATATCACGGGCTGGAAAGTGACAAATGCAAAAGGTACCAGACCCATAGAATCCAGCCAAAACAGCTATGTATATCCGAGCGCCGAATCAGCGACCATAGGCCAAGGCACGGAGTTTTTAGATCCTAGCGGCAAATATACAGTTGGTCCTGTCATATTGGGCACAGGCGACACGGCGATACTCACCACCAGTGGCCCTTTCAGTTATTTCCCCTTGCCTATAACTACGAATTTTCGAGAAAATATATGTCTCGGATATTTGGAAAACTATCCCTTTAATCCGCCCATTGAATCACAGTGTCCGTATCCGACAAACGATCCCCAAATTCGCACGGTGACGGACGAATGTTATGACTATCTCCAATCACTCAGTCGCTGTCAAAATCCTCAAAAGAGTGATGTTGAACGTTTTGACGAACTGACGTCCCAGTGCCGGGCTTTTATAAAGGTACGTCTCAATTATCCTTCATGCATAGCAAACAATCGTTACTCGTCCAATTTTGCTTCCAAGCAGTGGCGGATCTTTTTTGGTAAATCTCATGAACTCTGGTCCGCAAACAGGGAAGCCATAACTTTATACGATACAACAAACTTGATAGTTGATCAAATAAGTTATTAAATTTTCTTCATAATTTCTTTATCTCCGATTTGCGACACTAGTCGCATGAAAGAGAAGATAAAAAAAGTTTTTATTGTCGCGCAAATTACTTTTGTTTTTACTTTGCCGCTCGTTCTGCGCGCCCAAGTTATCATTACTGAAGTGATGTATGACCTCAAAGGCGCTGATACGGGGCGGGAATGGATTGAAGTAAAAAATATTGGAACAAATGCGGTTGACTTATCAACGTGGAAGTTTTTTGAAGCCAATACAAATCACAAAATAAATGCTCTAGCCTCGCCGAATCTGCTTGCCGGTGCTTTTGCTGTTATCGCCGATGATCCTGCTAAATTTGTTGTTGATAATCCGGGCTTTGCCGGCCTGCTTTTTGGTAGTGTGTTTTCTCTCAGTAATTCCGGCGAGACTATCATTCTCCGCGATGAAAATCTGTCTGATATAGATTCCGTAGCATATTCTCCATCTATCGGTGGCCAGGGTGATGGGATGTCTCTCCAAAAAACCGTTTCCGGCTGGATAGTGGCGAACCCTACGCCCGGGCAAGAAACAGATGCGAATGCGCACGGAATTATCATGGCCAGTACGACAAACACAACTGTCAGCGCTACAGGAGACACAGTAAACACGACAGATACAACAAGAGAACAAGCTGTTTATTCATCGCATTCAAACCAATCAGTTGCCAGTGTTTCCTATGACCCATCCGAACTCGAAGTGACTGCCGGTCGGCCGCGGCTCGGTTTTGTCGGCGCGCCTCTGTCTTTTGAAGCAAAGACAAAAAGCACAAAAAATATTCCTTCCGGTAATGCTGTTTCCAGTCTCTGGTCTATGGGCGACGGCACGCAAAAAACCGGCCAATTCATCTCTCATGCGTACGAATTTCCCGGCGAATACATCGTTATCCTCAACAGCCAAAGTGGCGGAGCCAGCGCTGTTTCAAAAGTGAAAGTCAAAGTCATTGAACCAAAGACAGAAATCAATTCTGCCAGCGCAGAATATATAGAAATCCATAACCGTGACGTATACGAACTCAATCTCGGCGGTTTTATACTCGAAACCTACGGCGGACGTTTTATCATACCGGTTGATACGATAGTTCCCGCTCATTTGTCGGTGAAATTGCCGGCCTCTGTGACAAAACTTTCAGTCTTGAAAGAGTTTGTCAGGATTGCCAACCCGAGAGGCAAAATCTTGACCACCAAACCAATCGACAGCTCCGCATTGATAAATATGGCGGGCAATCCTCTCATTCTCCTGCCGGAAGGTATGAGCGAAAAAGAGTTTATCAGAAAGCTCACAGAGACGTTCAAAAAATAACATGAGAAATGATATGATAGAGGTATGTTCGACAAAACTTTCTTTAAATTTGCCGTCGGCTTCTCGGCCATCATTTTCTTTGCTGTGGGAACGCTCTATTTTGCCGGCTATTTCGACCAGAAAACCGAGAGCGACCAATCGGCGGCCATTCGCTAGTCTAGCCAGACTTTTTGTTTTTCTCTGTGTAGGTTTGTCCTATTTTTCTTTTGCCGGCACGGTTTCGGCTCTTACCTTTGCGCCGGAGAGCATAAAGAGCGATACGACGTGGCGGAGAGATGCGGGACCTTTTGTCATTTCTTCCGATTTAGTCGTAGAAAAAGGCGCAAAGCTCTATATAGAGTCCGACACCACAATCGCTGTTTCAAATAATCCGTACATTTTGATATACGGTGAAATTATTTTTGAAAACGGAAGCTCTCAAAAAACAATCATTGATTCCACGATGCATCTCTCGGATGAATTTCCCGAATTCGACGATATTGCTTCTCTAGGTGAACTTTATGCATATATTATCGGAGGTAGAGCTGATTTTACAAACATTAATTCAAAAATTCCTCTCCATGTTCAATCTGATGGTGGAAATGTATTTATACAAGATAGCCGTCTATCGCAGAGTGAAATTACCTTTATAAATCGTGCGCAAGGAGAAATAAATAATTCGATTTTGGAATCTAGCGACAATGTCATGCTCCAAGGCACCAGTACTCTGTCTGTAAATGGTTCTTCCATTACAAGTGATTTGATTCGCGGATCGATTTTCAATATTTTCAAAGGTTCTCACATACAGTTTATAAAATCGGAAATAATACCTCTGCTTTCTGACTTCGCGCTCATACTAGACGGTTCATCGCTCTCCGCGACATCAACTTTGGTATCCGGTATGCATTCATACGGTATACAAGCCAGTCGGGGAAGTTTTGTTTCTCTATACGACGTATCCATAGATACAATTTTGTCTCCAAATCCTAATTCGGCTTTTATCATGCTCGTCGGATCAAAAGCAGATATAAAGAAGTCAAAGTTTTTCAATACGACTGGCAATGCAATTGAACTCTATCAATCAAATGGAACTGACTCGCAGTTCTCGCTCGATGATTCACTGATAGAAGACTTTGGCCAATCAGCAATATCCGCTGTCCAGGCCGAACTCTCTGTCAAAAATTCGACTATACGGCGTGGGGCTGTAGGTATTGAAAATATATTCGCCAGTACGACCGTCTCAAATTCAAATATAAGCGAAAATTCACAATACGGAATTATGGCTTATAGTCCGGCTTTTACGGTTCACGCCGAAAATAATTTTTGGGGCGATCCTTACGGGCCGTACCACGAAACTTTAAATAAAGCAGGACGAGGCAATGCAGTTTCTGATAACGTTTTCTTTATCCCATGGCTTACCGCTTCTCCAAAAAGTATCTGTTGCTCCAGCGTTTTATTTTTACCCGGACTGGAAGCAAGCAGACTCTATAAAACAGAAGATCAAGGTGAGACGAGATTATGGGAACCGATCATAGGCGGCAATCTCGTACAGCAACTTTTCATGAATGATTCTGCCGAAAGCCTTAATCCGGATATTTACACTCGGGATGTCATTGATGAAGCTCTATGGCCTTTTGCCGGACCGAATATTTATAAATCTTTCATTGCCATGATGAATGGTTTAAAAGAAGGAGGAACAATCATGGATTGGGAGCCTATTCCTTATGATTGGCGTCTTCCACTCGGGCAAATTATCGAAAGTGGCAAGAAAACAGGGAACAAAATCTCATATCTATCAGCCACATCATCGCCTTATATTATCCAAGAGCTCAAGCGTCTAGCAAACAATTCAAAAACAGGCAAAGTGACGCTCGTCGCTCATTCGAATGGCGGTCTCTTGGCCAAAGCTCTGATGATAAAACTAAATCAGATGGGGCTAACCGACCTAGTTGATAGAATCATTTTTGTGGCAGTTCCTCAAATAGGCACTCCGCAGTCTATCGGTGTCCTGCTTCACGGTTTTGGCCAGAGTATTCCTCTCATTCTTTCGGCAAAGACAGCTATGGCACTCGCGGTCAATATGCCGAGCGCTTACAATTTATTGCCTTCGGCTCCATATTTCGATTCCGTTTCTGACCCAGTCATTAGATTCCGAGAGAGTGGAACGAATATTGCTTCATCAACCCTCCTCGATGATTTTCTGGTTGCAAAAAAACTCAATCCTCTGCTTTTGAAAAACTCAAAAGCCACTCACAAATCTCTGGATACATGGTTGCCGCCGCCCGATATTGAATTCATTCAAATCGCAGGATGGGGAATAGATACAGTGTCCGGAATTGAATATTATCAAGGCATAAAGCGGGGAAAACCGATTAGTCAATACAAACCGATTATAGTTTTGGATGGTGACAATACCGTAGTTGTCCCAAGCGCTCTGGCTACGGCTACTTCCACATCAAACATACAGAGGTATTGGTTTAATTTGGGAGAATATAATTCAAAGAAAGAAAAGCTTGTGAATTCCCGTTTATTGAACCGAAGTCATGCTGATATTCTCGAAGCAGGAGAATTGAGAGAGTTCATAGTTGAACTTATAAAGAAAAAAGACAATCTACCAAAATATTTTTCTACCTCGACACCATCATCGAGAGATGATACTAGACGGCTACATTTCATTTTACATTCTCCTTCTGTGACGCTCGATATGTATGACGATCAGGGTAATCACACTGGTATATCTACAACGACTAATTTGATAGATGAACAAATTCCAAACACATTTTACAGAGAATTTGGGGAAGTTAAATATGTGAGCACAAATAGATCTAACGGCACTCGTATTATCATAAAAAATAGAAATATTCCCATAGATTCTATTTATGATTATGATTCGTTCACACTCGATATTGATGAAGTGCAGAATAATTTAATTGCTTCATCGACTTCTTTTATTGATGTTCCTGTGAAAAATCAAACGACATTTACTTTCGATGTATCCGAGTCTGTTTCCTCCATTTCTTCCCTAAAAGCTGATGAAAACGATGACGGCTCGGTTGATTTTTATATTGCTCCGGGAGAAATATTCACGTCACCGAGAGAATTTCCAGAAAGCAAAAGAGACGTTGTTATTGAAGGAAACATTATTAATCAATCAAATAAACCTATGGGAACAGAACAAACAAAAAGTCCGATAGTATTTGTAGACTCAACTCAAACCAGTGGCCAAAGTCGCAGGACGACTCTGCGCGACATCCAAGAATTAATTAATGATATTAAATTGCCTGAATTGACCAGAGTGATTAGAGGAGCAAGTTCAAAAGCAAGTTCAAGCATAGAGATCAAAGTAGATGACAAAGTCAAAGAAATCGAGAATTCTCAAACTGCGTCGGTATTTTCTGGACAACCAAACAGAAAAAACGTTCTTTATTCGATACTATCGATTATCATTGCTATACTTAAAAAGATTTTGTTTTGGCTAATTCATCTATTCACATGAAAAAGAAAATCCTCATTGTGGCCGGTATAGTATGTTCCGTATTATTTTTCTACTTTGTTTTTGTGGGCTACGATTCTGTCGCTGAAGCTCTTCAGATCTTTCCTATTTTATTGGTGCTTGCTCTAGTTTTTTCTTTTGTCAAAAAAGAAGTTTTTCATTCATGGAGTATTTTCGCTTATGTATATATTCCAGTTTCGATTCTTTTGGTAATTTCGGCGCCGGAGTACGGCAGTCCTTTTCTAAAAATAGAAAAAGACAGTGTCGCTCTATTCTTGGGCGGCTTGTTTATTATCGTTAGTTTTATAATAGGCTGGATTTGTATTTATCGGGGTGGTAGGAGGGGAGAGTGATAAAAGCAATACCCATCTTTTCCAATTCTCGAGCTATGTCCTTTTGATCATAACCGAGGATGACTATTGATGATTTGTGGTCGAGATTTGAATTGCGAAAAATTGTCCAATAACCGAGTTTTTTGTCGCCCGGGAGCACTCTTATTTTGGCATTAAGGACATTGATCGCTTTAGCGCGTTCATCATAAGAAAATCTCGGTTTGTGGCCCTTTAGGGTCATTACTGTTTCAGGCAAAGTGAGTACGACAACGAGTTTTCTGCAGAGTTTCAAGGCCTCGTCTAGAAAGCGCTCATGTCCTTTATGAAGGCCGTCGAATACACCGAAAGCTACGCCGACCCGTTTCTTGTCCTTTATAGACATATAGCCATTATAAATCAAATCCAAAGACTCGGAAGTTATCCACAACCAGAGTCATCTTGCCTACAGAGAATGCTGATATACTTACGTTGCAATTACAGAGTTTCTTGGGGGGTTGTTTTATTATTTAATTGTATTGGTTATGTACGTAAAAAACTTGGTTGGTAAAATTTTGAGTCGCGGTCCGGTTTCGGTGACTTTGGCGGTCGTATTATCAGTTCTTGTCGTTACCGCGACAGTCGGCGCGGCCACGACCATCAGTACCAGTATAACCACCGGCGGGACGCTCACGGTTACAGGAGCTACGGAATTAAATGGCAGTACCACTATTGGTAATGCGGCGGCCGATAACATTACCATAGCCGGTCACGCTACGAGTTCTCAAACATTTGGTCATCTAGGCAATGTCTATTTCAATGGCTACGCCACGACGACTGCCGCATCCGGTAACTTTGCTACAGCAGGCACATTTTCAGCTGTGGGACTTTCTACCCTCACAGGTGGCTTCGTTTCTACTGCTTCCTCTACTGTCAATGCCAACCTGACTGTCAATGGAAACGCCACCACGACAAACGCCACCACGACAAACGCCTTTTATGCAACCGGCAATTTGTATGTGAACGGCAATGCTACAACAACTGCTTCTAGCGGAAATATCGCGACTGTGGGAAGCCTCACAGTCGGCAACGCTGGTACAGCTGTGGCTCAAATTATAAGGGGCACGTGTAGTTTGACCGCCAATGGTCCTATAGTTGCTACTTCTACCGAGTATGTAACCTGCGCGCTAGCGAGTGGAACGGTTACTTCCGGAGATCTAGTGTTCGTGACTTTGGCTACAACTACAACAGCGGTGGCCCAAAACTTCGTGGTTGTAGGTGCCCAAGCTTCGACAACTAGCTCGACCTCTATCTCAGTCAAACTACTCAATCTCACTGGTATTGCAGCCACTCCTGGTGCAACATTCGGAGTAGCAACTCAATACCTCATAATCCGCTAAGGTGAGTATTATTATTAATTCGACACTGTCATGAAAAAAATACTCATCGGCGCGGTCGCGCTGGCAATTCTGGTGTCGCCTTCGGTTGCGGGGGCCGCATACAACGACGTATCTCTCACCACAGCCACGGTTATTACAGCGGGTGGTATAAATATCAATGTTGCTGGGTCAGCAGATGTTGTGTCCTCGATTGAAGTGGCCAACGATGGCAATAGTTTTACGGTTGTTTTGGAGAAAAGCTCAACGATCAAAATTACATCGGCTGACCGCCGGGTTTTCACGACTGACGCTCCTTCCAAGTACGTACTGACCGATAGTTGCGATAGTTCCGTGTCTACTCTAGAGTTAGCTTCTTATGAAGCACTGGTTACTATCAAAATAACGCCTACGGCTACCATATGTACTATCACGAGGACGCAAGCGACGAGTGGTACGAGTAGGGGTGGTGGTGGAGGTGCGGTCATATCAACAAAAACGCCGACTCCAATCGCAAGGACCGTAACTCCTGCAGTAACTGCGGCGGTTGCTCCAGTGAAAGCGGAAGCGGGAGCCGTTAAACTCACGCGCGCGCTTAAAGTTGGCAATACCGGCAGTGACGTAAAACAGATCCAGACATTCCTCAACAAAAACGGCTTTACGGTTTCAGCGAGCGGCGCAGGTTCACCGGGAAAGGAAACTACCTATTATGGCAAAGCAACTACGGAAGCCATAAAGAAATTTCAGGTCAAACACGGCATAGTTTTGAGTGGCACTCCAGAAACGACTGGTTACGGCAACCTAGGGCCGAAAACTCGCGCAAAACTGAACGAGCTCATGGGTCTGTAAATTAAAAGCGGTAGGAAAATTTTAGAAAAGCCGTTTACTTCCAATACTTTTGAAGTATGCGGTTTTTCTTTGTAGCTGTTTTTTCACATGACACTTGAATATTAATACAAGTGTTGCAATTGATTGTTGAACTCGGCTACGTGTCGCTTGCAAAGTTCAAAGTTTCTGGTAATCTTTATTTTGAAAGGCCGGAGAAAGCGTGGCGGCTAAATATAGCCATAATCCTCTTAGGAAAAGCCCGCTCAGGTCGAGGTTGTGCGCAAGCGATACTGGCTTTGCATGACTTCTACTCCAACCGCCCCTTCGGGCGCCTTTTATTTAT
>CAZVHT010000041.1:0-3225 GCA_964627275.1 uncultured Candidatus Saccharibacteria bacterium | reverse complement strand
GCCCGTTCTATATCGCGGGTGATGTATATAATCGCCTTTTTAGTTCCTGATAGCATGTTCCCCATATTACTTCTTTCGGGTAATTTGACAAAGTAGCTACTTTGGCTATAATAGCTACTATGAATACAAAAATATTTTCGGCAAAAGAAGCAAAGAATAACTTCGGACGGCTCTTGGATGAAGCGCGTCGCATGCCTGTAACTATAGAAAAAAACGGCCGCAAAGTTGCCGTGCTTGTTTCTCGCGAGGAATATCTGGGACTTGAAGCGCGTAGTGACGCATATTGGGGAGCTCTGGCCAAACAGGCTCATAAGGAAGGTTATATCGGGGTTAGAGAAACAGCCAAAATTTTGAGAAAGGCTCTCAATGCAGAAAATTGATTTTTCAAAACAAGCTAGAAAATTCTTTGAGTCTCGCGATGCAAAACAGAGAAAACAAATCGCGCAAAAAATTACGGCTCTCTCTGACAACGCTTTTCCGTCCGATAGTATCGGTCTCCGAGGTTTTTCTGACTATTATCGAGTTGATATCGGGGAGTATAGAGTTATATACGAGGTGGGTGATAATTTAATTTATATCAAAGTCATCGGCAAACGCAATGACGATGAAGTGTATCGAATTTTCAAGAGACTTTTCTAGATTGATTCCAACATATTTAACATGCTTTTTATTTTTATCACTTTGTTCTAATCTCTATATATGGCCACTCTCTACATCGTTGCCACACCTATAGGCAATCTGGAAGACATCACTCTGCGGGCCCTGCGCGTGCTGGCCGAGGTGGATATTATTTTCTGCGAGGACACACGGACGACACGTATACTCCTCGAAAAATACAAAATAAAGACGGCGACCGAAAGTTTTCATGCCCAGAGTCCCATGTCAAAAATGGATCATATTGTCGAGTTGTTAGAAAACGGCAAAAGTCTGGCCCTGGTATCTGATGCCGGCACACCGGGAATTTCTGACCCGGGCATGCTCTTGGTTGCCGAGGTTCGCAGACGATCGCCCCTCACAGTCGTGACGGTTATTCCTGGCGCTTCGGCTCTCACAGCCGCCATATCTATCGCCGGAAAACCGCTCCACGAGTTCGTTTTCCTTGGTTTTTTGCCCCATAAAAAAGGCAGGCAGACTATATTCAAAGAAATAAAAACAGCTACACGACCTTATATTTTCTATGAATCTCCACATCGCATAGAAAAAACTTTAAAATCTCTGCACGACTGTGGCAAAACTGTGACCATACTGCGCGAACTCACTAAAATATACGAGTCATACATTTCAGGCACGGCGGAAGAAGTGCTAAAAACCTTCCGCGACAATCGACAAACTCTGCGTGGCGAATTTGTCGTTATCATCAATAATTAGGTATACTGTATCCATGAAGTATAGAAACAGCATCATAGCTCTGGGATTTTTGGTGGTCATAATCCAGTTCCTCGGCTTTCCGGAAAACGCCAGAAACGCCCTGTTTATTATTTCGGGAATCGTCGTCGTCGCTTTGGCGTATTTAGCAGGCAAGAAGTAAAGGAAATTCTGCGTGCCGAAAAATAGAGAGAAATCAATACGAACCTGCAGAATAGTGCTTCTCCTGACTGTCCTTTTTATTTCCTCTCTCACTGCTCTCTACGTCGGTTTTCCTCATGTCGGCAGATTTGAATACAATGGAATACCGGCTTCGGTAGCTACCACTACATCATTTATCCACCTGCGGCAGACAACCCACATTTCCACGCCTAATCCCGTGAGAGGCATATACATGACCTCATGCGTGGCCGCTACGCCGAGCCTCCGAAACAATCTGATCCGACTGATAGACGAAACGGAGCTCAATACTGTGATCATAGACATAAAATCATACGACGGGCATATTTCATTTACGCCAAAGGATGAAAAATTGAAGATAGCAGTGGGAGGATGTTTTGTGAGCGACATGCAAGATTTTGTTGACGACCTCCATGCTCGCAATATATATGTGGCGGGACGGTTGGCGGTTTTCCAAGATCAATTGATGGTCAGACTTCATCCGGAATTGGCCGTAAAGAAAGCGAGCGCCACCAGTACGCCGTGGACCGACTACAAAGGTATTCCTTGGATAGACGCTTCCGAAAGAAAGCATTGGGATTATACGGTAGCTCTGGCCCGTGAAGCTCATAACATAGGTTTTGATGAAATAAACTTTGACTATATCCGCTTTCCGGCTGACGGCAATATGCGGGATATTTGGTATCCGGAAAGTGGCATGCAAAAAAAGAGTGATATTATGCGTTCTTTTTACCAATACTTGCATGATTCGCTATCACCCGAAGGCATTATTATTTCCGCCGATCTATTTGGCATGACGACCACAAACACGGATGATCTGAATATCGGTCAAATTTTGGAAAACGCTCTGCCTTATTTCGATTATATATCTCCCATGGTTTATCCTTCGCATTACCCGCCGGGCTTTATGAATCTCGGCAATCCAAATGATCATGTCTATGAAGTTGTAAAAATTTCCGTGGATCACGCTGTCGTGAGGACGATAGCTACGACGACTACGGTTGCTTTACCCAACGCTCGCATAGGTACCACTACTCCAGCCGTCTATGCCAAGCCTTCATTTGATAAAAATAAAATTCGCCCATGGCTCCAAGACAATAATTATCCAGTACCTTACACGGCCGAAATGGTGCGCGCCCAGATACAAGCGACATATGATTCAGGCCTCAATTCATGGATGCTCTGGAATGCTGGCAATAGATATACCAGAGAGGCCTTGGAAGCAGAAGATAAAATTCAGTAAAGCTGATAAAAGGCTTATAATGTTTTCATTTTATATGATATGATGGAGAAGCTAATCTGCTCTTTCAATCAACTCAATTCAAACTCACCATGTACGTTCTTTACATTTGTCTCGGTATAGTTGTTTTCTCACTCGTGCTTTTTTTCGCCGTGCTCTGGTTGCTTTGTCACAATCAAAAAAAGCACGATGGCCCAACCCTCCAAAAGATCTTTTCAAAAGATCGTTTGACGCTCTGACCGGATTTTTCCCACTTTTTCAAAACCGTCCTGTCCCCGAGGCCGGTTTTTTTTATTTAATTTTTCTGCTTTCTTTATACTTAAAAAAAGGGCATAATAATAGAAATGACAAGCGACGATAAAGTCACATATTTCGCCGAGACCGACGCGCGCAATAAAAAAATAAAATTCGGCATCAAAGCCCGCGACCGCACGCGCCAC
>CAZVHT010000040.1:0-3265 GCA_964627275.1 uncultured Candidatus Saccharibacteria bacterium | reverse complement strand
GATAAATTTGGAAATTTGCGTGGAGATTTTGCAAAATGCGCGCTAGGAGCGGAAAAAAGCATGGCTTGGGATTATGTGAAAAGCCCGCTAAAACTCTTCCGTGAACTGAAAAAACAGGGTTTTGAAATTATTTCTGTCGAGCAGAGTAAAAATTCCGTTGACTACAAAAAAATAAAACCAAAAAATAAATCTTTGATCATATTCGGCACGGAAGTGTCGGGTACTCCAAAGTCTATTCTCAAAAAATCAGATATTATTGCCGAAATTTCTATGAAGGGGGACAAGGAGTCTCTAAATCTTTCTGTTTCTGCGGGGATAGTTTTATACCGCTGGTTTGATAAATAGTTTGGTCTGCAAGGGTTCCAATCAGTATGTGACAGCGTCCAAAACAGTGTCGGGAGTTTCCATCAAGCGAATGATTTCGTCGCTGTCGCGCCAGAGCTCTGAGGATTGATTGAGAAACAATCTCCACTCGTTGTAATAAAAATCTTTGTCGTCTTTATGATTTGCCACACAGGCATTGTAATTTAATTTTTCCGCCAAAAAGTTCACGCAAGTATTGGAGAGGGTTTTTGACGGCGCGCCCTGATAAATCTGACAGCGGGGGATTTTCTGTACAAATTCAGAGCATGTCGTTTCACCGTATGGTCCATAAGTTTTCAATTCATCGGCGGGATAAGGACAGTTTGTTTTCAAATCGGGAACATATTTTTGAAACTGGTCCAAATATCCCGTGCATTTATTCACTCTGAGAGATGCCCCTATGGGCGAACGGCCGGAAGTGACGATAGCGTGTCCGCCGGGAGGCAGAATAGCGTCAGTTTTAGACGGTGAAGTTCCGAGAACAGGCAAATTTAGCGCTTTCGGAATCAGAATTGAAGTATTGAAACCCGTACCCCGCAATATGAGGCCGGAAATATTTTGCCTATTTTTTGTGTAAGGATCTATTTCTATGCGGAGGTATTCTTCATCCGGATTTTTAACTTTTGCCCCGGCCATATCCCCAAAATAAATTTTTTTGGCCAGGATAGGAGTAACATGAATTTCTTCTGATTTTTTAGCTTGCGTGAAGAGGTCTCCTATGAGTGAACCAGTCTTGCGTAAGAAGTTGCCCGGCGCCGGAGACAAGTTGAGCGTTTCATTTCGCTCCGTTCCTTTTCCTTCGTAGTACGTGCCATACGCTCTGCCGCTACCTATGGGAGCTAGTGGTTTGATATAAGCGCCTTCATGAGCGGTCTCGCTCTGTGTTCCTCCCGTAAAAAACCAAATCAAACCGAGGCCGACTAGTCCCCATAATAGCCAGCCGAATTGGCTATGGAAGCCTGAAGATTCTGGTTTGGAAAATTTTTCTGCCATGCCTATCAGTATACAATATTGCGTATTTATTTCTCTGAAAGCTTCTGATGTAGTTTCTGATGAGCATCGCAGAAGTGCGCGCTTCTACCGCCTATTTTTATACGCATGATTGTGCCACTACAGCCGGATTTTTTGCATTTTTCTCCCGTTTTTCTGTAGGCGTTGTGTTTTTCCTGAAATCTTCCCCGCTCGCCCAGAATGTTTCTGTAATCAGACATGGAATCGCCGCCGAAATCTATACCTCGCAAGAGTGTTTTTCGCATAGCTTTCCAAATGACGGACCATTTTTTATTTGGAATGTTTTTTACGCGCAGGAGAGGATGAATTCCAGCGCGCCACAGTATCTCATCGGAATAAATATTACCTATGCCAGATATGATTTTGTGATTCATGAGGACGGTTTTTATGTGACCATTCGGTTTTTTGGATAAAGTCTCCACAAATTTTCCAACAGTGAAGTCTTTTTTCAAAGGCTCTGGCCCGTGGAGGGCGAGATGAAGCGAACTCCCGATCTCGTCGCTGTCCAAGAGTGTCACTTTGGCGAATTTGCGCATATCGGCCAATACCATACTCTCTCCATTTGAAAAATTGATAACGAAATGCACGAATCTATTGAAAGGGTCGTCTCGCATAGGACCCGCACCGACTGCTTTCCATGTTTTTCCACTTTTTTCATATTTTCCGTACATGATATGCCCAGTCATCTTCATGTGAATGAGAATTGTTTTGCTGTTGGATAAATAAATGAGAACGTTTTTGCCGAGCCTAGACGCGTTCAAGATTTTGGTGCCGATGACTTCTCTACGAAAATACACAAAATATACGGGATCTTTTATATTATCCTTTCCCGCATGAAATTTACTGTCATAGTCGGTCCAGGCATCAATGATCACGAGACCGACGAGATATTTTTTGATTCCATTAACTGTCGTTTGGACTTCGGGGAGTTCGGGCATGATTTTAAAGTACACCAGTCAATTTTTTTAATTCTTCTCGTACCACCACAGCATCGCTCCAAGGAGTTTTTGTATTGTTTGGGCCCATGATATATGGGTCGGTGCCCTTGCCTGTGATGAGAACCGAATCGCCAAGTACGGCCAAAGACAGGGCTTTTTTGATTGCCTCACGGCGGTCCATGATGATACGCGGTTTCTTTTTTGTGATAGCTTTCGCCATGTCCGTAACAATTTTCATCGGATCGTCATCATAAGGATCCTCGTTTGTGAGAATTATTTCATCGCATTCTCTCTCTGCGATTTTCGCCATCTCGTCTCGCTTCCACGTGTCGCGCCCGCCACCTGTATTTCCGAGGACGCATATGCGTCGCGTATTTTTAAAAACATTATAAAGTTTTTGGAGCGAGTCCGGCGTGTGGGCATAATCCACAATGACAGTGAAATTTTGGCCCTCTCCCATCCTCTCAACCCGTCCCTGGATCATTTTTATTTTCTCTATGGCTTTTTTGCAAATTTCAACCGGCACGCCCTGGGTTTCGGCGTAGCTCATGGCGGCAAGTTCGTTTGAAATGTTGAATTCTCCCGGCAGGTACGAGTGGATTTTCCGGCCGCGGACCGTCATATCAAAACCTTCTTTTAAAAGTACATACGGTTTCGCGTCTGACAGGGAATAAACGCACTTTTTCGTGAAATTTTTTGCTAAAAATTTTTCTGATTGCGCATCGTCGGCGTTTGCGACCAAGATTGTTAATTTTTTCCTTGATTCCACGACGGCATCAGCTATGGCGAGCTTGGCCTCGATATATTTTTCATACGATCCGTGCGCTTCTATATGTTCTGGAGCGATGTTTGTAAAAATGAGCGCGTCAAAATCTATAAATCTGTGTCTATGCATGAGCGCGCCTTGCGAAGTAACTTCCATGACGACATAATCGCATTTGGCATTTACCGCT
>CAZVHT010000039.1:0-6715 GCA_964627275.1 uncultured Candidatus Saccharibacteria bacterium | reverse complement strand
ATGACGCTTGGCGATTTCGCGCTGGAGATTACAGGATAGTATTTGAGGTTTCGAATGATATGATCACAGTTCTTTTTCTCGAATGGAGGGATAAGGCATATAAGAAATTATAACTGTTACATTTGACTCGGAGTGATTCCCAAGGGAGAGACTATAGCCAGCCTCGGCGAAGTACTTTTTATGATGGCGCTCGTTTCGGCGGAGGACAGGGATGGCGTTCTCGGGAGTGTCTTTGGTAATTGTTTCAGGGTCAGATGTGTTTGCACTCGTTATCAAAGAGGCTTTGAGTTCCGCGATATGTTTGATGTCTTTGTGATCAGTATTGAAGGATCTAAAAGAAAAATTGAGGTTTGCAAACAAGACGAAAATTTGGGTCAAACGATACTTACTTCTGTTTATCCGACCGCGTGATTAACAGATTCACATCAAATCCCGCAATCAAATAGGTGGCGGGATTTTCTTTTTCCCGAAACTCTGTAAACTGTTACATCATGAGGTTACACCGATTTTTTACACCTTTGCATATAGAAGAGGGGAAGATCAACTCCATTCCCGATTTAGTCGTCATTCATCAGATGATGAAAGTTTTGAGGTTGCAGATTGGCAACGGAGTTGTGTTTTTCGATGGGAGCGGAAATGAGTATCAATCAGAGATTGTTTCGTTGGATAAAGATGCCGTAAAGTTTCATATCATCAAAACAAACAAAGTAAAGATACATTCATCGTTGAAACTTTCCCTGGCATTCTCTCTCATAAAAAAAGATAACGTTGAATGGATCATCCAGAAATGCACCGAGCTCGGTGTCTCGGAGTTTATTCCTCTCGTATCGGAGAGAAGCGAGAAGAAGGGATTCAATCTAGAGCGGGCGCAAAAAATAGCCGTAGAAGCCAGTGAGCAATCCGGCAGGGGAGACATTCCTAAAATACACGAACCCAAAACACTCGCCGAATTTTTGGCTATCGAAAAACGGGAGATTGTCGCTTTTCACACCAAAGGAAATAATTTTGAAAAAGAAAATCTTTCGGAATTTCCGGATTCAAATTTGAATCCAAAATCTTCGGAATTGGTCGCGTGCATAGGTCCCGAAGGTGGCTGGTCGGAAAAAGAAATTTCCATGTTCGGAGAAAAAGGCGCATCTATCATCACACTGAATACGCCAATTCTCCGCGCCGAAACCGCCGCGGTTGCGGTGACAACTTTGTTGCTAGTAGAGTAAAAAAATAAAAGAAAGAAGTATCCGCGTGGAGACGCTTGAGGCGCGACGGCGCCGAAACCGAGGAAGTTTTCTAGCAAGAAAACTTCCGTGCTCCACAAGGATACTTCTTTCTTTTATTTTTTTACTTTTGCTTCTCCAGAAATTCAAACACCGCTTGATTTTCAAATATGTGGGCGAAATACATGCGAGCGCGATTCTCATCTATTTCTTTGTGGTGATTCTTTGCATGTTTTATTTCCTCTTCAACTTTTACCATGTCAGGCACAATTTTTTCCTCTCGGGCAATGTGAGAGAGGGCGAGGTCAAGTTTTACTCTCTGTAGAGCTTGAGGACGCCACTCCGCTCTCATTTCTTCTTCTGATTTTTTCAAGTGTTTTATATAGTCTTCAAATTTCAGTCCCATGCGTTCTATGTCGTGTTTCATTTGTTCAATCATTCGCGCCAGTTCGGAATCAGCCAGAACAGCTGGTATTGCGACGTCAATATTTTTCGTCAGAGCATCTATGAGCTCCAGACGTTTTTTCTCCTTTGCCCGATGTTCTTTTTCCTGGACCAGATTTTCTTTTGTTATCTCCGGCGTCTTTTCTTTTGCCTTTGCCAAATCTTCGTCTGTGACGATCGGTAGGTCAATCGGCTTGCTGTTTTCTTCAATCGCGATTTTTTTGTAATCAAATTTCCCGATTTTCGGCACTACTGCGGTGGCAATTGTAAACTCCAGAGGATTGCCTACGGCTATTTTTGTAATAGAAATTTTCGGCTGGCCTATAGCATCTATTTTTTCTGCTTGGAGAATATACCCGTACGCGTGAGAGATGGCATGTTCGGCCGCTTCATAGAGTAGCGTCGTCTCGCCGACTTTCTCGCGTACCATTTTCTCCGGCGCAGAACCTTTTCTAAAACCAGGTAGAGCCATTTCTTTGCGAATTTCTGCGAGCGTCTTTTTGACCGCTTCGTCAAACTTCTCTGCTTTTATGGAACTCCTGATTTCAACTTCTCCCGATTCCGGCATCTCTCTCACTATCGCTTTATATGAATGTGTTTGCGACATAGGTTTTATCGTGTGCATCGAAGTTTATCCGCAAAGCTTCATTTTGTCTATATATAAAATAAAAATATAAAATA
Organism: uncultured Candidatus Saccharibacteria bacterium; assembly: GCA_964627275.1. Classification (GTDB taxonomy): domain Bacteria; phylum Patescibacteriota; class Minisyncoccia; order Phycocordibacterales; family UBA6065; genus UBA6065. The sequence goes on along the minus strand of CAZVHT010000039.1, from coordinate 4,376 downwards.
AAAGCCGGCAGATACAAAATATTATCTTGTGAGAGGGGGTGAATCGACTCTTGGAGAGGACCCCCCCGAACATAGGAATATTTTGTATCTGTCGGCTTTTCTAAATTATTTCAAACTTGTCTCAGCAGCAGAAAAATCAATTTCCGAGACACCGCCAGCCATGAGGTCGCTTTCAATGGCAGTTACTTCGTCTGAATTAGAAATAGGCGCCAATTCTTCTGTTTTTGTCGTTTTTGCCACATATTTATCATTCACCGACAATTTATTGCCCCAGATGTAGAAGGCGCCTAGGATGAGAACGATGATGATAATAATGACGCCTATGAGAGGACCAAAAGATTTCTTTGACTCGCCTGTGGGAATTTGATTTTCCATGATATCAATAAAATTAATGTTTTATAAGTTTAACTAGTTTGTCGCCTTGGTTGACGTGGCAGATCTCCTGACGCTCGCTTCCAAGCCTTTCATGGCCGGCAAAACATCCGACAGACTCTTGTGTGCCTCCTTGAGAGCTTCCTGTGCGGCCCTGACTGCCGTTTTTACGGCATCGAGAGACGTTCGAGGGTCTTCTGTTGAAACTGTCACGCTAGTTATAGCGTTAATAGAAGTTTCAGCAACCGACAACTTTGTCACAGCTATGGCGAGAATCGCTCGAGCCTCCGTAGTATTTGCTCCCTGACCTTCCAGTTTTGTGAGACGGGTCTCTATTTTTGTCTGAATTTCTCGAAAACGGCGGAGTTCCCTGGTCAATCTCTCTACCGATTTTTCTTTTGTTTTTGTAATTTTCTCTCCAGCTTTAATTTTTGTTTCAGCTTTCATCTCTGTCTTTGCGTCTGATCGTTTGGTTTCGAGTTCCTGTTTTCTGGTTTCGATTTCCGATTTGATATCCTGCCTCTTTTCGTTCAAGCTGGCTTTTGTCGTAGAAGCAAAAGTTTTTATCTGGGCGCGGACGGGAATTTTTATGGTTTTACCGTCAGAAGTCTTTGCGGTCGCTTCTATGGTAACTTCCTCGGCATAAGCATTGCCTGCTATAGCGGCCAGAGCAAAAATCGCTAAAATAGTAATTATTTTTTTCATTATTTTTTGTGGATGCGTTTTATTCATAATTTTTACCTTCGCATCCTATTGCCATTATACATCAAGTACAGATTTATCGCCTTTTAGGCCACCTATGGGTCGTATGTCTATTTTCCAGCCGGTCAGTTTGGCCGCCAAGCGCACGTTCTGTCCGCCTTTGCCTATAGCCAGAGATTGTTCGGACTCGCTCACTTCCACTGTGGCTACTTTGCTTACTTCATCCAGAGTAATATTGGCGATTTTGGCTGGAGACAGAGCCTCGGTTATAAATTTTTTGGCATCAGCTGACCATTCTATGATATCTATTTTTTCCCCTCCGAGCTCGCTTGTTACGGTAGATACTCGTACGCCACGCTGGCCGACGAGCGAGCCGATGGGGTCTATGTGAGAGTCGTTTGAAATGACGGCGATTTTTGATCTGGAACCGGCTTCGCGCGCCACGGCCTTTACTTCCACCGTCCTGTTGGCGATTTCCGGCGCTTCTATTTCAAACAGTTTCTCCAAAAATTTCGGATGCGACCTGGAAAGCTTCAAAAACACGCCGCGAGGCGATTCTTCAACGCGGAATAGATATCCTCTGATACGTTCGCCTTGTTTGTAGTGCTCGCTTCGGATCTGTTCTTCAAAGGGTAGAAGTCCGACTGCTCGTCCCATGTCTATGTATATAGTGCCACGCTCGATTCTCTGAACTGTGCCGGAAACGATGTCGCCTTCGCGTTTGCCGTATTCGCTCATGACGGAAATCTTTTCGGCTTCGCGGATTTTTTGAATGATCACTTGTTTGGCGGTTTGAGCGGCAATACGGCCGAAATCGTCTTTTGGTTCTAGAGGGAAGAGCATTTCCTCCTCCAATATCACGCCTTTTTTGATTTTTCTGGCGTCCTCAATCCATATATGGTGTTCCGGATTGAATCTGACCCGTTCATCATCTGCCGGTAATTCAGGTATTTCTTCGCCTTCCGGTATGTCTATTACTTTTGTATCATCCACGACGATTTTCACTTGGAAAAATTCCGTAGCGCCGGTGTTGACGTCAAAAGTGGCGCGCACGATCTGGCCGCGTTTGCCGTATTCTTTTTTATAAGCCGTAGCTAGGGCCATCTCTATGGCTTCTATAATTTTCTCTCGGGGAATACCGCGTTCTTCTTCCAACTGACCTAGGACGGAATGTATGACTTTGAGATCGAACATGTTTTTTTGTGTTAAGGCAGTGGCTAGGTTTGAGAAGGGGCTTGTGAGCGCGACTGGCGCGAGCACGAGGAATTTTTCACCAGAAAAATATCCGTACCCTTCGAAAACCTAGCCACTGCCTGGTCTTTTAAGCAAGAAAGTCCGCTCCCGCGAGCGAACTTTCCACTGACATACTCGTATGATAAACGAACGGTCAATCTATGTCAACTTGTTTTTTTATCTGATATAATCTGTGCAGTATGAAAAAGTATTCTACTTTCGGTATTCTCTTGTCGGTTCTTTTTTTCTTCCCTGTTGCCTCGAGTCCGGTTTTCGCTTCTACCTCTTGTCCTCTTTATGACGCACGAAACGTCAAAGTAAATCTCTCAACCGTTGATCGGCTTTCTTCCTCTGGGTCCAGCCTGTCCTTTACGGCGAATGTCCAAAACGACAATTCTTTTCCCATAACGGACGCTTCTCTGCTCGTATATATAGTTGGATTGGACGGTCGGATGCACGACAGATTCTTTGTCGACACTGGCACCATGATTTTGCCGGCAAAATCAGTCGTGCCTATTACTTTTTTGTGGAAAGCTCCGGCCTTTTCTACGCCTGGTACATATATAGCGCGAACTTACGTTTATTCGTCCAGACAATTTTATGTGGGCGGGGTGCCTTTTATAGACAGTCTTTCTGCCGGAGAGACGGTCTTTTCCTTGGTAGGAGATAACAGAAGTTTTGTGGCTTTAGACCCATCCAGTTTAGTTGTCAATAGCCAGATTTATTCTCCGAAGCGCGGTTTTGTCATAAGCGCGACAGAACCGGGGTCTCTGTCTATAAAAATTGACCACAATTTGAAACAAACGACGGAAGCTCTGGTAGTTTGGAAAATATATGCTCGGGATTCCGCCCTCGAGAAAAATTTGGTTGAGTCTTCGGTGGAAAAAATCAGTCTCATTCCCGGTCTGGCCGCCACGAGCAAACTCACTATGAGAGATACGTCTGTCGCCGAGTATGAAATCATAGGCGAAATCAAATGGATGGACGCAAAATCCGTTATTTCCACTCGCGTATATAGGGGCGACAAATCCGAAAGCAGGTTCAGTTTGTTGGCTTTTTCGCCGTTTACCAGTACAAATACACCAGGTCAGGTTTTTGGTTGTATTGACAATAAAACGGTGCGGGGGGATGAAGACAATTTTCCAAAATCTCTCACCATATCCATGCGAGACGAAAATGGCAGAGAAATCAGCCAAAAGTCTTTCAATATAGAGCGATCACCCATCGCTGGTTTCGCGGAGATACTGCCACGAGGAAGTTTTTCAAAGCTCAATATCATAGCGACTCTTTCAGATAGAGGAGGCAAAGAGGAAATTAGTACTCGTATCGTTTATGATTGTAGTTTGGTGGGGGGAGACTCTTGTTCTGCTGGTTCTGCTCGCCAGTCGTTTCCTTATTTGGCGGTAGTGGCGTTATTTGGCGGATTCGTTCTGGCATTTTTCACATGGAAATTCCACAAAAAATCTTTACAGGCCAATTCTTTAAAAATTCAATAACATGCACGAGAACAACCCCATCATACGCAAATTTGTCGCACTATTTCTCATACTGGGAGTTTTTCTCACTTCTTTTGGAGCGATTAATCCCAGAGTTGCTTCTGCTCAAAGCGCGACAAGCGTATCAGAATGTGATGATGGTGTCGATAATGATGGAGATGGACTGATTGATTATCCAAGCGACACGGATTGCCCAGATTATTATGGAAGCGAAACGGCTGTTCCAGTGGTAGTTTCGACACCACCAGCTTCAAATCGGTCAAACACTCTCGGTCCCAATAATATATACACTTACCGTGTTCCGGGAGTATATTCTCTCACGGTGCCGAACGACATGTATAAAGTCACAGTCAAAGCATGGGGAGCAGGTGGCGGCGGGGGGTCAGGCGCAAAAACAAAAAATCATCACATATCTGGATTCGGTGGTGGCGGTGGTGGGTATGCTGTAGGTGAAATAGCTGTAACTCCGGGTGATGTTGTAAATGTGGTTGTCGGAGCGGGCGGATATCAAGGCGAAGGCGGTGGCAATAGCGAAGCGAATATAGAAAAAGCGGCTATTGCCGGAGCGGGTGG
>CAZVHT010000038.1:0-13048 GCA_964627275.1 uncultured Candidatus Saccharibacteria bacterium | reverse complement strand
TCATGAATTACGGATTCTGGAAAAAGCTGAAAAGGCCCTTTTTTGCTCTCGCGCCTATGGCGGATGTGACGGACGCTTCTTTTCGGCGGATTATAGCGAAATACGGCAAGCCGGACGTCATGTGGACGGAGTTTGTTTCGGCTGACGGATTATGTTCGCCTGGCCGAGAGATGCTTCTCCATGACCTGAAATTTACAAAATCAGAAAAACCGATTGTGGCCCAATTATTTACTTCCAATCCGGAAAAAATGCGCTCCGCGGCGGCTCTCTGCCAAAAGTTCGGTTTTGACGGCATAGATATAAATATGGGCTGTCCGGATAGGACAATTGAAAAGCAAGGAGCGGGGGCGGCCATGATGAGAGATCCACAACGGGCGAGGGAAGTCATACGAGCGGCGAAAGAAGGAGCGCCTCTGCTTCCCATTTCCGTAAAGACGCGCATAGGTTACGACAAGAACGAAATCGCCACGTGGGTCAGAGAAATCTTGGCAGAAAACGTGGCGGCTCTCACCATCCACTTGCGAACCAGAAAAGAAATGTCCTCTGTGCCCGCGCGCTGGGAGCATATCCGAGAAGTTACAGCTCTGCGCGACAAAATTTCTCCGGAGACTTTGATTATAGGAAACGGAGATGTGCGAGATTTGGCGGAGGCAAAAAACAAAGCTCGTCAATTCGGCGTGGACGGTGTCATGCTCGGCCGGGGCATTTTCGGTAACCCGTGGCTCTTTTCCGATCACCTGCCTACATTGGAAGAAAAATTGAAAGCTCTCGTTCTCCATACAAAACTCTTTGAAAAACTACTAGGTTCGGTGAAAAGTTTCGCTCACATGAAAAAACACTTCAAATCATACGTTCATGGATTTGATAATGCCAGAGAATTGCGTATAAAACTTATGGAAGCTAAAAATGCTGGGGAAGTGGGGGAAATCATAAAATACTTTCTAAAAAATGGCTCTATATAGCCACGAAAAAAGAAATCCACAAACAATCTGGAAAATGTGCTTGACAAAGTTTATATAGCATGCTAAACTAGATGCGAATCCAATGAATAAGTTTTTTTTGGGTAGATTTCGGGCGGTGGCACTTTGATGCCATCATGAGCCCTAATATCATAAATGAACCACCGATCGCGATTTATTCCTTTCGGTGGTTTCTACTTTCTGGACAAACCTCTTTTTTTATAAACCAGTGTCGGTCTGCTATACTTTCCCTATGTCCCACGAAGTCTTGTACAGAAAATACCGCCCGCAAAATTTCCGCGAAGTCATAAGCCAGGATATGGTGGTCAAATCTCTCCGAGGGGCGATTGAAAATAAAGCTATCGCTCACGCTTATCTCTTTGCCGGTTCTCGTGGCATAGGCAAGACTTCTATTGCTCGTATTTTCGCCCGCGAGATTGGTACTAGTCCGAATGATATATATGAAATAGACGCGGCGTCCAATCGCGGCATAGACGACGTGCGCGCCCTGCGCGAGGCGGTGGCCGTCTTGCCTTTTGAATCGAAATTCAAAGTTTATATTATAGACGAAGCGCATATGCTCACCAAGGAGGCTTTCAATGCTCTCTTGAAAACTTTGGAGGAGCCACCGAAACATGTCGTATTTGTTCTCGCCACGACTGAAGTTCATAAATTGCCGGAAACTATCATTTCTCGTTGCCAAGTTTTTGAATTCAAGAGGCCGACAGTGGAGATACTGAAAGATACCATAGTGAAAGTCGCTAAAAGTGAAGGTTTCGCCCTGGAACCGGCGGCCGCCGAGCTCATTGCTCTCGTCGGTGACGGGTCTTTCAGGGACGCTCACGGCATACTGGAACGCGTAATCGCCGGAGTCAAAGGCAAGAAAATCAATCGCGATGACGTGGAGGAGGCCACAGGCTCGCCGAAATCAGAGCTGGTGAGGAGTTTTGTTTCGGCTCTGGCCGACAAAAATCCGGCGCAAGCTTTTGCAGTCATCGCCGAAATTCGAAATAAAAATTTTGATCCGAAACTTTTCCTGGAACTGACGCTCTCTCTCGTTCGTATGGCCCTCCTAGAAAAAATGTCCGTGCCTCGCGCCATGACAGGCGCATCAGATGAAGACAAGAAATTCATTGCCGATAAAATAGCCGATAAAAAAACTGTCATAGATTCCAAACTTCTACGCATCATCCTCGGCGCATATGACTACATTGGCGTATCGCCCATACGGGAGTTGCCGTTGGAACTGTTGGTACTTGATGTTGTCGAACAAGGGAAATAGTTGTTAAATTTTCTTCATAATTCCTTTATCTCGGTTTGCTAGACTTTTTTGCGTGAAAAGATTTTTAGAATGGATCAGGCTTAAAGAAAAAATACACGCCAAAGAAAGTGCAACTCCCTTGTTTAAAAAGAGAGAAATTTGGTGGTGTTATATGGGAGAAAATATTGGAGTGGAGATAAATGGAAAAGGCAAGTCGTTTACTCGACCCATACTGATATTCAAAAAGTATGACAGATATTCTTTTCTGGGATTACCTTTGAGCACAAAGATAAAGGCTGGATCTTGGTATGCACATATTAGGTTCAAAGGTCTCAATCAAATTGTTACGGTTTCTCAAGGAAGAGTATTTGATTATCGGCGACTTATTGTAAAGATGGGTGAACTTGAAAAAGATCAAATAGATATAGTAAAAACTATATATACTGGCCTACATATAAAATAAACCTCCCGCCATTTCTGGCGGGAGTCGTGGGCAAATCCCAAATACGCATTAATTGTATATTATAAGTAAATAATTGCAATCCGAACAAAAAAACTTTATTTTTCGGTAAAATCGTGTTAATTTCTCTATATTGCCGGATCGTCTAATGGTAGGACGGGAGCCTTTGAAGCTCTAAATTTTGGTTCGATTCCAAGTCCGGCAGCAATTTCGCAAAAATCGCAGAATCGCCCGAAAAAGGCAAGAGAGTAGACAAAGAAATACCCACAAGCCTAGAAGATAGAAAGAACTTAGGAGATATCCTTGTTCAATATTTACGCACGGTAACCAAGGTTCCCATTAAGTTGATCCCTACTGCTGTAGATAATGTTGATGGTAAATATACGCACGAAGTCATAGTGGAATTGAAGTCTCAATCCGAGGACGAAATATTCCAATTAGTAGGCATCGATTCTCGAACAAAAGCAAGGGCCACCAAAAAACAAAAAGTTGCGTTAAAAGCCTTTTTAAATCCCTCGACAAGATTTAACAACTAATTAGACTGCTAGATTTTTTCAGTGACCGACGAATTTGCTATTGGAGTGGGTGAAGTGGGAGAGGTAAGTAATTTCAGATAAAAATTTAGCCCCAGTCGCGTTGTGCGCGACTGGGGCTGTAATTCTTATGCGGCTTTGTCTTCCTTCATCAAGACCCGCATGGTCTCGGCGAAGGCCCACTCAAGCACTTGCCAGTGGTTTTCTTGTAGCCACTCAGCGGCTTCGATGGCATCGTAGCCTTCGATCGCCGCCTTCTCCTTCATACCTTCGGCAATGTCCACGGCGCTCAGGTTGAAGTAATCCATGAGGTCGCGAGTATGCTTGGGATACAAACCCATCGTGGGCAGGGGTCGATCCTTGAGGATTACGACTACCAACGCCAGGGTTTCACCAAATGCTCGCTGAACTCGACCGTGCACATCTCCGAGCAATTCACTCGGGCGCCGATTTTGTTCATTGGCCATCCTCTTGGTGTCATTCACCATCTTGCTCGGATGAAGATTGAACATCTTTTGGACCCGCTCGAAGAGGGCGATCGACGCGACTTTCTGGGCAATTGGGCTATCAATGGTTAACGATTTCATTGTGATGAACGACACGACCTTTTTATCGTGACTTCCTAGAAAGGAAGATTCCTATCTGATGTTGCTACGCGGAATGCCAGCAAAGTACAGCATCAGATTTTTCTAATACGATTGTATACTTATTATTGCTATCTGTCAATAGCTTGAAAAACCCTTAATTTACAAGCTAAAGTGACAGACCAATATCCCATTCCCGTGTCACTTTTGTCACTTTCCGCTATCGCTCAAGACGGGTCGTTCTGATATTATGATCAGCAACCAAACCACCTTGTGGGGCAAGGCCTCGCATGGTTCTATCCCGAGGGTCTCAGCAATTTCGCAGAAAACCCAAAATCGCCGGAAAAAGGCGAGAGGCATCGCATTCGGCCCTCCCCGCAAGGGGTTTATACGGAAAAGCGCATTACTCGACTAAGTTGATGATGCGCTTTTTCAATTCACTAAAATTCTTTTCAGATATTGAGCCAATTTGGTATTTGAGTCGCTTGCTATCTATGAGTCTAAGTTGGGATAAGTTAGCGGTACTCTCTCGCTTTTTGTCGTGTTCAAACGTAAAATAATACTTACCAGTCTTTTTCTTTGATGTGAGAGTAATGCCCCATAAGGTCTCATTATTAAATTTCTTCAGGATAACAACAGGGCGTAGAAATTCCTCGCCTTTGCCATCTTGTTCAAAACCGATATTTGCTCCCATGGAAGTAAACCACTTTTAGTATCGAAAGACCAAGAGGGAAAATATTTGTAACTTTCGACTAATGCACCGGGTTATTATCTGTATGAAAAAACATCCATTTGTGTATGCGACATTCGCGGCTCTGTATATAGTCGTCATCGTTTTTGTCATAAACGTTGTGACCTCGCAGGGCCTTCCAAAGGAAACCTTGCTCATTCCGATGACCATGCTCTGTTTATTTGTACTCTCGGCCGCAGTCATGGGATTTTTGTTTCTCCATGAGCCTTTTTGTCTTTGTTTTGATAATCAAAAACAACAAGCTGTGCGGTTTTTTCTTCGAACAGTAGGATTCTTTGCTTGTTTTGCGATGTTGTTCCTGGTAGCACTTTTATACACATCTCTGATATAATTTATCCATTATTAACAGCTAATTCATTTCATATGGTCAACACGCATAAACTCGGTTTGGTGTTGGGTGGGTTTGCCGGTCTCATGCACGTGATCTGGGCATTTTTCGTTGCAGTGGGGTGGGCGGGTCCGATTCTCTCTTTCATATATCGGATCCATTTCATTGATTTTTCTTTCGTTATAGTTGATTTTAGTTTCGGCAAGGCGGTCCTCTTGGTTTTGATTACGGCAGTCGTGGGATATATCGTAGGCAATATAGTCGGAACCATTTGGAACTTTGTGTATAAAAAATAAAGGGTATTGTATTAGAGAGGAATAATTATTTTGAACGTTGAACCTCTGCCCGGCATACTGTCCAATTTTATTTTGCCTTTGAAGTCGTTTTCCACGATGTTTTTTACTATTGAAAGTCCGAGTCCCGCCGCGCCCTCATGCTGGCGTTTGGTCGTATAAAAAGGCTCGAATATCACTTTGTGTAAATGTTTTGCAATACCGCAGCCGAAATCGCGTATTGATATAATGGCGGTTTTTTTGTCGTTTTTCGTCCTTATGATTATTACTTTGTTTTGGTGTGGTGGAAATAAGGCGTATGAATCTATGGCATTGGATACAATGTTTGAAATAATTCTAAAGAACTTGATTTGATCGCCCAAAATAAATACCGCTCGGTGGGAGCGGAATTTAATTTTTATATTTGATTTTTTTGACATAGGGCGGAGAAGTTTTATGACGCCCTCTATTTCAGCGCGCGTATCAAATTGGGTCTTTATCACTTGTTCGCCGAGCTGTTTTTTGGCGGTCGACAAGAACAGTTTCATTTTTCTGCTTGCCCGCAGGGCGGTTTCTATGTGTTTTCGGGCTTTGGTTCTTTTGATGCGAACGTCGTTTCGCAGTTGCTCTATGGATAGATTGATGACCGTGAGGGGATTGGAGAGATCATGAATGACACCACTAGCTCCTCTGCCGAATTCGGCAAAGCGGGATATATGAGGCGGTGGCGTATCGGTAAAGCCAAAAAGGCGGCGGAGCCAGGATCCCAATTGGATGTTCCGCCGTCCTAATTTTTCTGGATAGATCATGTTGTAAGTTAATAATTAGAGTTATCACAACTGATTTCGTATCCCCGGCCGACCATGGTGCATATCAGCTTTCTCTTTGACGGCAAGTTTACTTTTTTTCTGATATTCAGTATATGAGCTTCAATTGTGTTCGAAAAAACACTGATTTCATCGTCCCAAACGTGTTCCAGAATGTTGGCGCGAGAAACGATTGCCCCCTCGTTTCTCATGAGATATTCGAGCAGGGAAAATTCTTTGCGGGTGAGATATATTTTCTTTTTGCCACGTCGGACGGCTTGCCTCGAACTGTCCAAAACGAGGTCGTCTACTCGAAGTATGGATGACACCGTCTCGCGTGGTCGGCGGAGCAGAGCGCGGATTCTCGAGCGCAACTCTTTGTATAAAAAAGGTTTGGTCAAATAATCGTCAGCGCCAGTGTCGAGCAGGTCGGCTTTGCGTTCGCTGTCTCCATCTACGGAGAGCATGAGGATGGGCGTAGTGTTGCCCGTGCTTCGCAAATCCTCACAAACGCGAATGCCGCTCTTTCGCGGCATATTGTTATCTAGGACTATGGCATCATAACTATTGTTTCGGCCGAGGTAAGAACCCTCTTCGCCGTCACCGGCCGTATCGACTGCAAAACATTCGGCTTCTAGATTGGCCTTCAAATAACCGCGTATGTCTTTATCGTCATCTACAACGAGAATACGCATATAATTTTTAATGCCCCAACCCTCCCATACAAGGTCAAAATTTGCAAGATTTGGAGTTATCCCCAAATTTATCTTTTCTTTATCTCTTTATTTTTTAGCCATATTTTAAGCCCTTTCTAGAAGAGAGGTTTTGGCTTATAATACGTGTGTATTATAAATGTATTATAAATAAATCTTTAAATATATGTTTTTTCAAAATATAAATTACTGGGTTGTTATCATCGCTACCATAGTCGGCATGATTGTCGGTTTCGTATGGTACGCGCCTTGGGCTTTCGGCAAGCTCTGGATGAAATCAAAAGGCACGCCATCGGAAAAACCAAAACCATCTGTTTGGGTCGGCATGACAATCTCCACTCTGGTCACTGCTTTTATACTAGCTGTTCTCTTCAACTCCTTGGTCATCGTCAGTTTTTGGGGCATCATACTCTCCGCATTTCTCCTCTGGCTAGGTTTTGCCGTTCCGATGAAATTGGGCGATTATTATTTCGGTGACGACAATTTCACTTTTTTCTTGCTCTCGGTTGGACATGAATTGGCTGTCTTGGTTGTAATGTCTGTTATTATCGGTGTATTCGGCTAATATGGACAGAAAAAGCGGTGTTGATCATCGCTTTATTTTCTGCCCTCATAGAAATCTACAAACTGATAATTCTAGACGATCAAAACAAAGAGATTACGTCATTGTGATGCGGTATTCGTATTAAAATTACAAGAGTCTTGACTAAATCAATCTAATATATATACTTTAGATATTATTATTTTATTACATTATCATGCAAACCATGTTGAGTATCAAAATCGACAGATCTCTCAAAGGAAAGGCTCAGGAAACAGCCCGTGTTCTAGGTGTATCTCTGAACGCGATTGTAAATAGTTATATAAAGGAATTTATTTCCGAGCGCAGAGTAATGTTTACTGATCATCCTTTACCGAATACTAGGACATTGAAAATTTTGAAGAAATTGTCTAATGATGCCAAAAAAAGCAAGAATATGATTGGACCTTTCTATACCGCCGAGGACATGATCAGGAGTTTGAGATCTTAATATGAATTCACAATGCGAGTCGATTATCATAAACAGTTCAGGAAGCAATACCAGAGATCATCTCGAAAGATTCAAGCCAAGTTTAACGAACGACTACGAGTATTTATTGATAATCCCTATGCGCCGGAATTAAACAATCATGCGCTTCACGGAAAATATCTCGAATATCGAAGTATCAATATAACGGGAGATTTGAGAGCGGTGTACGAGATTCAAGGAGAAGTTATCAAGTTTTTATTTATGGATACTCACAGCAATTTATATTAAAAATATCACGAGTTATAAAAATCTCATTCAACTTCGATTTGGATTCGTTTTATTCCGTGATTTTTTAAAGGAGTTGGGTTATCGATATTATGCCAAACCAGATACACACCTAAAAAATTAACATGATAAAATATATATCTAAAACACAATTTCTTGAATTTTTATGTTGTCCAAAAAATATTTGGCTAAAACTTCATAAACCTGAATTATTGGAAAATTTTGAATTGTCAGAATTTGAAAAACATATCATAGAGCAAGGTAACGAGGTTGAATCCTGCGCTCGTAACCTATTCAATGATGGTATAGAAATTGTGTCAACAGGAGAAGAGGCTTGTCGTGAAACTGCACGGTTAATGGCATCAAAGGTCCCGACTATATTCCAGTCCACTTTTATTGTAGATGGTTTTATTGCCCGAAATGATATGTTATCCTATGATCAAAAAAATTACTGTTGGAATTTGTACGAAGTCAAAGGCACTAATAGGCTAAAAGAAGGCGGTTCCGATCATGACCATATTGATGATATTGCTTTTCAGGTCTCGGTTCTAAAACGTGCCAAAGTTAAGATTGGTCGTTATTTTCTTATACATCTGAATAAAGACTATATTCGATCTGGAGATTTAGATATTCATGCTCTTTTCAAAATCGAAGATCAATCAGAAAAAGTCAATGAACGTTTATTTAAAGTTGAACAGAAAATGTTAATCGCTCGTGAATATTTGAACCAAAAGATCGAACCTGTTGGAAACTGTAACTGTCTATATAAATCCAGGAGGAATCATTGTACCACTTTTCAGCATTCCAATTTCCATGTACCAACTTATTCAATTCATGATATTTCATACATTAGTACAAAAAAGATTGAACTTTTGGTCGAACAAGGTGTTTTTGATCTCAATGATATATCCGATGATATTAAACTAACAGATCGACAAATGAATCAAGTTATTGCTCATCAGCGAAAGAAACCAATTATTGATAACGATGCCATTAAAAAGGTTTTATCTTCACTAAAATTTCCGCTCTATTTTTTTGATTATGAGGCATATGCACCCGCAATTCCTATATTTAATGGTTATGGCCCATATGAAAAAATACCGTTTCAATTCTCATTACATATTTTACGACGACCGGATGGTATACCGGAGCATATAGAATTTTTACAAGAAGATTTAACCGACCCAACTGAAAAAATTACAAAAATGTTAAGCAAAGTCATATTACCTGATGGATCTGTTGTTGTCTGGCATAAATCATATGAAGCTGGGGTTAATAGAGAGATTGGTTCACGCTTGCCTGCGTATGAAAAATTCTTTGAACGAATCAATTCATCACTCTTTGATCTCGAAGAAATTTTTAGTGATCAGTTATATATTCATCCTGATTTTAAAGGTAAGTCTTCTATAAAAAAAGTCTTGCCGGTTTTGATTGGAAAAAAATATACCGACATCGATATTCAGGAAGGTGGGCAAGCGGTGGATGCATGGTTGACTATGGTGTCACCCGATACCTCAATTGAAGAGAAAAAGAAAACAAATAATAATCTGAAGATTTATTGTGGACTTGATACATACGCGATGTATGATATCTGGAAACATCTCTTCGAGATAGTCAAATAATCTAGGAGAGACTACATTCTTTTAATTCTTCAGTATAGTATCAATAATAGTTTTCATATCATTGTAGGGCAGAGCGCCTTGGGTGAGAGGAATTCTGTCGCCTTTGGCGAATATGACGCTGTAGGGAGTACCTCGGGCGCCACCTGTTGTAGCGTCAGCGAGATCGTTCGCAACATGCTGGGCGTATTTTCCGCTTGAGAGACAGACGTTAAATTTGGTTACGTCGAGACCGACTTGTTCAGCAACTACAGGTAGCTTGGCAGGATCGAGGCCGTTATTTGAAGGAGTGATGGCGAATATAGCGTCAATGTATTTCCAGAATCCATCGTTTCCACCGAGCTCTGCCGCGCATTCTGTCGCCTCAGCTTCTTTGCGGGCTTTCGAATGGAGATTATCGATAGGGAAATGACGATATACCCACGCCAATTTACCCTCTGCGCCATACTCGCTCATCAGTTGGTGGAGGGTAGAATGAAATTGCTTGCAAAAAGGACATTCTATGTCGGAATATTCAACGATGACGATATCGGCTTTTGGATTGCCCAAGACATGATCGGTAGCGCTGATTGGTTTTATGCTTTCTATATTGGCTACAGAGGCGGTATTGGCATTATTCACTATTGCCGTTTGACTACCTCTACCGCTGAAATATATGCCCCCCGCTACCAGAGCGCCGGCTATGATTATGGCAATGGGAATGGAAAGAAATTGTTTTTGTTCGTTCATAAAATAAATCTAGTATACTAATCGTGACAGAGCAAGTGGAATTATATCATGAAATCACTTATCCAAATGTCCATGCGGGGAAACCTCGCGCCAGAATTTACTCTGCGGGATCAGGACGGAAAAATGTGTTCTCTGTCTGACTACAGAGGCGGTTTTGTCATTCTCTATTTTTATCCGAAAGATATGACGGCTGGATGCACTCTGGAAGCCCAAGAGTTTCGCGATCACCAATATGAACTGGATGATCTCGAAGCGGTTGTTCTCGGTGTGAGCGCCGACGACGTAAAATCCCATAAAAAATTCTGTCAGGCAGAGAGTCTCAATTTCACTTTGCTTTCAGATCCAGACAGCGAAGTTTGCCGTCTCTACGACGTCTGGCGGGAGAAAAATATGTTTGGCGCAAAAGTAGCAGGCATAGAGCGTACGACATTTCTCATAGATAGAGAGGGGAAGGTGGCAGAGATATATTCGAGAGTAAAACCTCTCGGTCATGCGGAAAAAGTTATAGCAGATTTGCAAAAACTAAAAAACTAAAATCCTAGACTAAACGTCATGGCATTTTCCGATTTCTTCTCCCATTTGCTCGTGTCCAGTTTTATTTCTTTGACATTCGGGCCGTCTCTATATTTGAGCATATTGTTTTTGAGAGCATAATCGTATATTTCTTTTGTCACCTTCACGTCGTCCTTGCAGTATTTTATGATTTTGTCTGTCTCGCCGTTTTTCCACCATGTCACAGCTTCGAGTCCATGCCCGGACTTGCCTGTGCCGAGTGTAGCCGAGGCTATTGAATCCAATTTCAAACGAAAACCGAGAGTTTTTTTCACTTCTTTCAACATGTCAAGACTTTTTATTTTTGATAGATCACCCGGATAATATTTGCCGAGCAGAGGTATATCGAAATGATCGCCATTGTATGTGATGAGCATATCCGCCCTCTCCAATATCGGCCAAAGTTTGCCAAAATCTTCCTGGAAAAAACTCTGATACAAATCGGTTTCATAATCGTATGTGCAGACGACCGATATATCTAGATTGCGGGAATCGTTTGAACCCACGTCTTGGAATATATTTCGCGTTTCGACGTCAAAAACTATCTTTCGCATGGCAAGCATTGTAGCATATAGACATGGCTTTCGAACTGGATCAAGTACTCAATTTATACAAGAAAAAGAGCCAGACACCTCTGCAGACTATAGAGCGCTACATAGCCCTGCATCCGGAATACAAGGCTGTGAAAATGACCTACGCCGGCAGATTGGATCCTATGGCTCGAGGTGTGCTTTTGGTGCTTGCGGGTGAAAAAAATAAAGAGAGAGAAGCATATACCGGATTGGACAAAGACTATGAATTTGAATTTATTTTGGGGATTGAAACCGATACCTATGATCTGCTTGGAAAAATCACCAGAACAGCGGAGGCTCCCGCGGTAAAAAAAATCGCCGAAAAAGAAATAAAAAAAATCTTTAAAAAATATGAAGGAAAATTCATGCAGAAATACCCGGCTTATTCTTCAAAAGTGGTAAATGGTAGTCCTCTCTTTGATTTGGCCCGCAAAGGCAAGCTCGATATGGTTGTTGTGCCCGAGCATGAAGTGGAAGTAAAAAAGATTGAACTTGTCGATTCGCGAGAGATATCGCCGGTTGACTTTAAAAAATATATTGAAGACGGCATCAATGCCGTAGTTGGCGATTTTAGACAAAAAGAAATTTTGAAACTTTGGGACAAATATTTTGAGAAATCACCAGCGAGCTTTGTCGTCTACAAAGCTCGCGTGACAGGAGGTAGTGGTTTTTATGTGAGACAATTGGTTTCGGATATCGGAAAAGACTTGAAAACAAGGGCTATCACAACGTCAATCTTGCGTACCAGGGTAGGGGATTATTTGTTGAAAGATTCGGTTGTTGACTAATCATCACCCATAGTGTACACTCGACAAGTCGTTAGTTCTCGGAGGTAAAGGAGCAATTCTTGGCCAAGGAGAGGTCGGACGATAGTTATAAGTATCAAAATACACAATGGCCAAGAAACTTTACGTAGGAAATCTTTCTTACGGAACAACTTCGGAGTCTCTCAAGGCCGGCTTTGAAAAAGCTGGTTCTGTAGTCGAGGCTTCGGTTCTCATGGACAAAATGACGGGCCGCTCGCGCGGTTTCGGGTTTGTCACCATGGAGGACGCTGATGCGATGAATGCGATTTCGATGTTCGACGGCAAGGACTTTGAAGGTCGTGCGATCAAAGTAAACGAGGCTCGCCCTATGGAGGAACGCCCTCGCCGAACTTTTGACCGAGATTCACGCGGCGGTAACGGTGGCGATCGCAGGAGCTTTTAATCGAGCTTTGCACACGCAAGCAAAGACCACTCTCGGAAACGGGCGGTGGTTTTTGTTTATAGAGAGAAATATCTTAAAACTTTATTTCTTTGAAAAAGACTCTTCGCGCTCGCCTGATTAAATCTGAAGATCTCCTCAAAGACCCTGACAAATAACCTTTAAAAAATAAAATCTCAACTCTTTTACCCAATTTTCTTACATTATCTAGTGCACTAGTATAATCCCCATCGTTTGATATAAGAACCGCGGTATCATAGTATCCGAGTGCAGCATGAGCAACCATATCAGAACTTATTTGAGTATCCACATTTTTCTCTGTAGGAGATGACCTATCTCCTTGTAAATACCCATATTTAATCTCAACATTGGGTAATTTAGATACCGTAGAATAATATTTCATCGCCA
>CAZVHT010000037.1:0-18200 GCA_964627275.1 uncultured Candidatus Saccharibacteria bacterium | reverse complement strand
TCGTACGCAAGTACGAGGCTGTTTTCTATGATAAAGTTATATTTGGTAGTAGGCGAATCGTGCGGGCGGTCAAGGCTTCCCGCGGCCGAATCCAGTATCCATAAGCTGAGAGCGTTCGCGATTACGGTTTCGAACGGAGGGTTCATGTAAAGTATTGCCAATAAAGCTTTTTTGAGCGTATAATAAGTCTGATTATGTCAAAAAACACTGCAAAATTGGTCAAAAATAAGAAATTTCCTGTCTTTATTGAGAAAGACGAGGACGGTTTTTACATTGTTGAGTGTCCTCTTTTTAAAGGTTGTTATTCCCAAGGAAAAACTGTAGATGAAGCTCTGGTAAATATTCGTGAGGTTATAGATCTCTGTCTTGAAGAAAAAAATAATATTGAAAAAATTACATCATTTTTTCCTCAAGATTTTAGTTTACATACGATAACCGTTTAATCCCCGTAAAGAAATTACCAATTTTTTATCTCTTTGATTTATATTCCTCCACCAACATCACCACGATTTCTTCTAGTTTCTTTTCGCCGATCTTGCCTTTGTCGCGCGATTCTAAAGTAACGACGCCTTTTTCCATGTCTTTGTCGCCGATAATTATTGTGTAGGGGATTTTGAAATCTTTGGCTTCACGGATTTTTTTGCCGAAGCCCGTGTCACTCACGTCCGCGTCTGCGCGCAGTCCGGCGAGGGCCAGTGCGACACCGACCTCTCCAGCGCGTTTAAAATTTGATTCTCTCACAGGCGCGATCTTTACCTGCACGGGGGAGAGCCATAGGGGAAGGTTGCCGGCCGTATGTTCTAGGAGGGTGGCTACAAAACGTTCTATGGAACCCATAATGGCGCAATGGATCATGGCAATCTGTTCTTTTTGACCTTTTTCATTGACGCATTTCAAACCGAACCTTTCAGGCATATTGAAATCCAATTGAATGGTCGCCACTTGTTCTGTGCGACCTATTGAATCCGTAGCCATAAAATCTATTTTCGGTCCGTACATGGCGGCTTCTCCTATGCCGTCTATAACCTCTGTCGCGCCTCGTTTCTTTATGATGGATTTTATTTTTTCCTCCGCGCGATTCCAAGTTTCTCTGGAACCGATATATTTTTCAAAATTTTCCGGATCGTGGCGAGACAGACGCACTCGCAAACCAAAGCCGAATGTGCCGTAAAATTTGTCTATGATATCCCAGACAGCGAGCATTTCTTCTTCAATTTGATTTTCTCGGCAGAAAACGTGAGCGTCGTCTTGGGTGATGGAGCGGACGCGGGAAAGCCCTGATAATTCACCGGATTGCTCGTCGCGATAGACCATAGTCGTCTCGGCATATCTCTGGGGCATATCGCGATAACTGCGCGGCTCTGCGTCGTATATCTGAGTGTGGTGAGGACAATTCATGGGCTTCATGGCAAAAATGTGCCCTTCGCGCGTCTCTATTTTGAAAAGTTCGTCTTTGAATTTTGCCCAATGGCCGGATTTCTCATACAAATCTTTCTTTGTTATATGAGGAATTGTTACGCGCATATAACCCTTGGATTTTCGCAATTCCCAGACATAAGCGTCCAAAATATCCCGTACCAGAGTGCCTTTCGGCGTCCACAGGGGAAGACCCGAGCCCACTAGTTCGGAAAAAACAAAGAGACCCAATTCACGGCCCAGCTTTTTGTGATCCCGTTTTTTAGCTTCTTCCATTTGAACCACATAAGCGTCGAGCTTGTCCTTTGAACCAAAAGCCAGGCCGTATATGCGAGTAAGCATTTTATTTTTCTCGTCTCCACGCCAGTACGCGCCGGCGACACGTTCAAGCTTGAAAGCATCGGCCTTCAAGTCTTTTACATCCGCGTGTCCGCCACGGCATAGGTCTACAAAATCCCCTGATTTATAGAGTGTGACTTTCTCGCCTTTGCCCGTGATTTCATCAATGAGTTCTAACTTGTAAGGGTTATCCTCAAAACGTTTTTTGGCCTCATCCGCGGATACGGAAATCTTTTCAAAATCTTTCCACATAGGCAGGATTTTTCTCATAACCTTTTCTATTTTCGGAAACTCTTTTTCGGAAATTACCACACCCGCCGGAAATTCAAAGTCATAATAAAAACCGTTATCTATAGCCGGGCCGATAGCATTCTTTGCTTCAGGATAAAGCTCCCCGACTGCCGCAGCCAGGAGATGAGCAAAAGAATGACGGATTTGTTCGAGAGAGGACATACGAGTATATTAACAGATTTTCATAATTTCTTAAGCCAAGGCCATAAAACTCTCGGCGACCAGGGAAATAGCACCTCCGCGCTCGGAGAGTTTGGCTTTGATGGCTATGCATTTTTCTGGAACGATCACGGATTTGAATTGAGCGTAGGTGCGGGGAAAAACGACAGCTTCGATTGTGCCAGACATGTCGGAGAGACGAATGAAACACATAGAATCGTTTTTCTTTGTAGTCACTGGTCTGACTTCTTCTATGATGCCTCCGAGGACAAAAGTTTCTTCGCCGAGCGCTTTACCCGCGGCGATATCCAGAGCCGCTTTGGCTTTTATTTTGGCAATATCAAGCGGCCGTTTTTCCAAAATACTCTTATATTTATCCAAGGGATGACCTGAAATATATAGACCGAGTAATTCTTTTTCCCAAAGCAGTTTTTCGGCTACTGTGACGGGTGCAACGGTGTCGAGATGAAGCTCTTCAACTTCATTTCCGTTTACGTTGCGGGTTGCGCCAAAAAATAGAGAGTCTTGATTTCCGTCGTTCTTCACTTTTTCTTTATTGTATTGGAGAAGCCGTTCCATATTTCCATACATGGCTGTCCTGTCGGCAAAGTCATCCAAAGCGCCGGCTTTGATCAGAGCTTCCAGAGATTTTTTATTCAAGTTTTTGTCTTTTATGCGTGCCAGGAAATTGGAAAGCGACAAAAATTTACCATTGGCTTTTCTCTCATCAATGATCGCTTTTGAAATACCCTCGCCGAAATTCTTGATTGAACTCAGACCGAATCTGATTTTATCACCCGAAGTATGCGCTGTGGCGCTTGCGGTTTCCACACCTTTTATAACTGTAAAGTTTTCAAAGCTCTCATTTACGGACGGTGGCAGGACGGGAATGCCCATACGCTTGCATTCAGTTATGATTTCACCGATTTTTTCCACATCGCCGGAGTCAGCCGTGAGAACGGCAGACATATAAATAGCGGGGAAGTTTGCTTTCATATATGCCGTTTGATAAGCGACACGGCCATAACTGGCGGCATGGGCTTTGTTGAAACCATAAGCGGCAAAAGGTTCTATAAGCGACCACATATGTTTGGCTTTGCTTCCCGCCATGCCGTTTTTTACGAGGCCGGCAATCAGTTTTTCCTTCTGTTCCTCCATTTCTTTTGGAATTTTCTTGCCCATAGCCTTGCGCAGTTTGTCCGCCTCGGGCCAAGTATATCCGCCCAGTTTTATGGCTATCATCATGACGTCGTCTTGATATGTGAGTACACCGTATGAACGATCGAGAATATCGCGCAAGCGTGGATCGAGAAATTCTATTTTGCCGGGATTGTGTTTACGTTCGATATATTGAGGAATGGATTCCATGGGGCCGGGACGGTATAAGGCGACCATGGCGTTTATATCGTGTATCGTTGAAGGTTTGAGGTCTTTCAGGTATTTCGTCATGCCGGAACCGTTGAGCTGGAACAAGCCTTCGGTTTCGCCGCGAGCGAGCATGTCAAACGTTTTTTTATCGTCCACAGGAATATTTTCTATGTCTACCGTCTTGCCTTCTATTTTTTTGGCCAAATTTACGGCGCTGGCCAGAATTGCCAGATTTTTTATGCCCAGAAAATCAAATTTGAGGAGTCCAATGCCGCCGTATTCGTCCGTGATCGAATACATATCGTATTGGGTGATGATTTTATTCTCTCCTCTCGGATCATATTGTAGAGGAGTGTAGTCGGTGAGATTTGTCGGAGCGATGACTACGCCCGCGGCATGAGTAGAAATCTGTCTGGCGCAACCTTCTATTTTTTTGGCCAAATCCATGATGCGTTTGGTGTCCGAATCTTTGTCATACATTTCTCTGAGTTCCGGGACCAATTCCAAAGCACGGTTTATGGTCATAGGAAAGCCTTGGGAACCCATAGGAATGAGTTTGGCTAGTTTATCGCCGATTGCCACAGGAAAACCCAGGGCCCGAGCGACGTCGCGCGTAGATCCTCTGGCGGCCATGGTGCCGAATGTGCTGATTTGGGCCACGTTTTCCATGCCATATTTTTTCTTTGTATATTCGATCATTTCATCGCGCCTGTCATCGGCAAAATCCATATCTATATCGGGCGCGCTCGGACGCTCGGGATTGAGGAATCGTTCAAAGGGTAGTTTGTATTCCAAGGGATCTATGGTCGTAATGCCGGCGAGATATGTAATGAGGGAGCCGGCGACCGAACCTCTGATGGTTGTGAGAATTCCATGTTCGTGGGCGTAGCGCATGAGATCGGAGACGATGAGGAAATACGGGGCGTAACCTTTGTCTTTTATGACTTTCAGTTCGTATAGGACGCGATCAATAGCCTCTTTTGATTTTTCAATTTTTCGCTTCTCAAATCCGGCGAAAACAATTTCGCGCAATTCCTCGTCATAACTCTGACCAGCTGTTACTGTATATTTCGGAAAGATCCATTTGCCGAGAGTCAATTCGAGGTTGCATTTATCGGCAATTTTTTCTGTGTTTGCTATGGCTTCCCCCGTGTCACGAAAATAATTTTGGGCTGTTTCATTTGAAATGAAAGAAAAGTCTGCCACATCGTCATCGCTGATTCGGTCGTCACCACTGGAATTGACGAGCATGAGCGTCTGTTGAGCAGGCTTGTCCTCGGGTTTTATATAATAGACATTTCCGCCGGCGCAGAGGGGCACAGCCGTTTTATGTGCGACTTGTTTTGTCCTCTCCATGAGTGTTTGGTGGCCGTCTACGTCGGGATGATGGGTGATTTCGAGATAATAATCGGGACCGAAAATATCTTTGTGCCACTTGGCGATTTCACAGGCTCTGGCTATGTCGTTTCCTTGGAGAGCCAGAGTGAGGTCGCCTGTAAAGGCAGAGGAGATGGCGATCAGACCATCGTGGTATTTTTCTATCAGCTCTCGGTCTATGCGTGGTTTGTAGTAGAAGCCTTCCAGAAAACTTTTGGTCACCAGTTGGATCAGATTCTTGTAACCGGCCAGATTTTTGGCGAGCAAAATGAGGCGTGACCGTCGAGCGTCGATGCCGGATTGTTTGTCGGCTCGCGAACGCGGGGCAACATAAAAATCCACGCCGATGATTGGTTTTATGCCTGCTTTTTTGCAGTCTTTATAAAATTCTATGGCACCATAGAGATTGCCGTTATCCGTGAGAGCGAGCGCCGTCGCGCCATCGGCTTTTGCCGCCTCTATGAGATCGGGAATTTTTGGCAGAGCGGTGAGCAGGGAATAATGCGAATGCACATGCAAGTGAATAAAGCGGGCCATATAGCTCTAGTATAAGTTATTTTGTGCAATACTATAAACATGACTATAAGTATGCAGAAAGTCACTCATATTGTAGGAATTGATGAAGTGGGGAGAGGCCCATTGGCCGGACCAGTCACGGTTTGTGCTTGTAAAGTTCCACACAATTTTGATTTCTCTCATTTCAAGGGCATAAAAGATTCAAAAAAGCTTTCGCCGAGGAAACGCGAGGAGTGGTTTGTCAAAATTTCCGATCTAAAATCAAAAGGCGATCTGGATCTTGCTTTTTCATCTGTATCGGCCCCAGAAATTGACAAAATTGGTATTGCTCTTGCAATCAAAAAAGCTTTGAACAGTGCGCTGGAAGCCCTTTCTCTCATACCTGAAACAACGCATATAAAGCTCGACGGCGCCCTCCGTGCTCCGGAGAAGTTTCTCTCTCAGGAGACGATCATAAGAGGCGATGAAAAAGTTTCCATCATAAGCGTCGCATCCATCATTGCAAAAGTTATGAGAGACAGACATATGGCAGAACAAGCGAAACTTTATCCGTTATACGGTTTTGAAAAACACAAAGGCTACGGCACCAAAAATCATTTTGAGCTCATACGCCAGCATGGCATGACGCCGATTCACAGAAAAAGCTTCTGCAAAAATATTTAATTGTCAATCCATCCTGTGTATATCTTCATTTTACAAATGCCGTAGAACGGAGTAGTTTTGTATAGTTCGTTCTTTGTCCACAACTATAAATTCATTAGTTTATGAATACCGTTAATCGTCGGCTTGTCTCGTCGTCCAATGGTTCGTCCAATGGTCTGTCAGGTTATCAATTTCTAGTCCGTGAAGAGTTGGAAGTAGAAACGATTATGCACAGGAATCTGTCTAGCCTCAATTCTCTGTGGAATTGGATTGATCCGGCAGTCTTGCGTTTTCTCGGTGATGTCTTTCCAGTCGGTCCAATGAAACCCATGGAAACAGTGATTTTGTCAATTGCTTTCAATTACGGGGAGAAATATAGAAAGCCTTGTGAAATATATCAAGCGATCAAATCAGAAGGAGTGGGGAATGGTCATATCTGGAATCTGGTTTGGCTTCTGGCCAGGATTCGTGGCAATGATGATCTCTGGGAGAGATATGTCGGATGTGTTGCTCTGGGCAGTCCCATATCTGATGGCTGGTCGGGACTCAGGTTTCCCTATATCGATGGCACGGCAGGATCGCCGTCTGTCCGTCTGGTCTCGGAAATGTCAATCGGCAATCCGAGCCGTCGTTTGAAATATATCTGCAGACCGATTGATGCCTCATATCTCCAAATGGCCAAATCACCGCTCTCGTAAGTTTCTGGTTTGCTCCATTCACTTTCAATTCGCCTCGTAACCACAACGAGGCGGATTTTTTTTACATAACCTGCGCATTGCCTTTCTTTAAACTTCTGCTATAGTGTTTCCATTATGGTAGTACGAATGCGTGCGACACGGTCGGCTAGAGCTAACAGGCGCTCTCATCACGCCTTGATGAGTCCTGCTTTGACGACTGATACGCAAACAGGCACAGTCCATTTGAGGCACCGAGCTAGTGCGGTTACAGGCAAATATAAAGGCCTGGTGGCGATAGATATGGAAAAAAAGGCCGAGAAAGTTGCCAAGAAAATAAAAGAGGCCCAGACGACACGATGAGCGTTTTCCAATTTGAGCTAAGAAAACACCCACTTGTGCTTTGAGCCATGGCTTTATACAATGTATTCATAAGGGGTTTAGGGCAGAATAAAGAAAGCACATTTCATATGGCAAATAGGCATCTCGCTAGATCGGTAGTCCTCCAATCACTCTTTGAGTGGGACTTCCGCGACCAGAAAGACAGCATTCTCTCGGAGGCTGTCATTCGTGACGCTCTCGAATTTGCTCCAGGCCAGACTGATTTGTCTTTTATGCGAGAGCTCTGCGCCGGAGTTTTGAAAAAGAAGCCGGAGATAGATATGATCATAACTAAAGCCGCTCCCGACTGGCCTCTGGATAAAATTTCCGCGATTGATAGGAATATTTTGCGTATCGGTCTCTACGAACTGTTGTTCGCGGACAGGAGGGAAGTGCCGGCAAAAGTGGCTATAAATGAAGCCATTGAATTGGCCAAAAGTTTCGGCGGAGAAAACAGCGGCAAATTTGTAAATGGAGTACTGGGTTCTGTATACAAAGAACTGGGCGAGCCGGGCAAAGACACCGTTTCAAAAAACAAATCTGACAAATTCAATGTGCCGTACGACAAAATGCCCGTTCAGAGACTCGGCGGTGCTATCGTCTTTGCCCGGCACGACGGCGATATTTACCTTTCATTGGTTCACGATGTTTTCGGCCGGTGGACTCTGTCAAAAGGCAAGTTGGAAGCAGATGAAGACGCAAAAACTGGCACCCTCCGTGAGATAAAAGAAGAGATGGGCATAGACATAAAAATTCTCAAAGAAGTGGCAAGCAATGAATATATAGCCACTCATCCGGAGCATGGAAAAATCCGCAAACAGGTTCTATACTTCTTGGCGGAAGCAAAATACGGACCGTTAAAATTGGGGCCATCCGGTGGGTTGGATAAAGCCGAATGGTTCAAGATTGGAGATATTGGCGAGCTCAACTGTTATGCCGATATGATGCCGATAATTGATAAAGCTATAAAGCTCATTCCAAAGAAGTGATGTCCGAGAATGTAAACATATGGAAATAAACTGGAAAAAATTTGAAGAAAAGGCGGGTGTAACCTTTGTGGATAAAGCTCTATTGAAGCAGGCTTTTACGCATCGTTCATATATAAACGAAAACAAAAATACAAAACTGGAGCATAATGAGCGTTTGGAATTCCTCGGCGACGCCGTGCTCGAATTGGTCGTTACGGACTTTTTGTATGAAAAATATCCGACAAAGCCCGAAGGCGAACTCACTACATACCGCTCGGCTCTGGTGAATTCGAGCACTCTATCTGAAGTCGCTTCAAATCTGGATATGAATGATTTTCTACTGCTCTCGAGAGGTGAATCGAGAGATATCGGCCGCGCCCGCCAGTTTATCCTCGCCAATACATTTGAATCGATTGTCGGCGCTACATATCTGGATCAAGGCTATGATGCCGCCAAGAAATTCATAGAAAAACACATATTTATTTTTGCCGACAAAATGATTGCCCAAGGCAATTTGACTGACACAAAAAGTCTGTTTCAAGAAAAAGCCCAGGAAAAAACTGGTGTCACGCCATCATACAAATTGATCAAAGATTCAGGCCCCGATCACGACAAATCATTTATAGTCGGTGTCTACATAAACCGAGAGCAAATTGCCACAGGCGAGGGAAAATCCAAACAAGAAGCCGAACAAAACGCCGCCCTGCGCGCCTTGGAAACTAAAGGTTGGGGGGAATAAAGATATTATTTTATGATAAAGTAAGAGGTACAATTTTCATTCATGTATCTCAAATCACTCGAACTCACTGGTTTCAAGTCTTTTGCTAAAAAAAGCACACTTGATTTCAATGCGCAGGTGACGGCCATCGTCGGTCCCAATGGCTCCGGCAAATCCAACGTGGCAGAGGCCTTTCGTTTTGTTTTGGGTGAACAATCTATCAAGAGCATGCGCGGCAAACGCACAGAAGACCTCATTTGGAACGGTGGCCTAGGGTTGGCCAGAGGCAACCGGGCGTCGGTCAAACTCGTTTTCGACAATTCCAAAAAACTTTTGAATATAGATTTTGATGAGGTGGTTCTGGAACGCGTCATTCATAGAGATTCCCTCTCCGAATATTTCATAAACGGCTCGCAGGTCAGGCTTCGTGATATTGTCGAGTTGCTCGCCGGAGCTCACATAGGATCATCAGGACATCACATCATTTCCCAGGGCGAAGCAGACAGAATTCTGAATGCCAATGTTCGCGAAAGGCGGGAAATGATAGAGGATGCTCTAGGCCTCAAAATTTTCCAATACAAGAGGGAAGAGAGCGGGAGGAAACTCACGAAAACGCGAGAGAATATGGAAAAAGTGGAATCTCTGCGCGCAGAAATCGCTCCACATTTGAAATTTCTCAAAAAACAGGTGGAGAGAGCGGAGAAAACGATCGCTCTGCGCGAAGAGCTGAATAATGTTTACAAGGAATATTTGAAGAGAGAGTCGCATTACTTGGTTACGACTGAAAAAAATTTGGTTGACGAGAGCGCCGAGCCTAGAGGAGATTTAGAGCGTTTGGAGAGAGAACTGACCGAGGCAAAACGGGTGCTCGAAAGCTCAAAACACAGAGATGTGAAATCGAGCGATCTGATTTCTCTGGAATCAACTCTGAAAACCGTCAGGCAGTCTCGCGAAGAGGCCCTGCGCATGATTGGCCGCATGGAAGGCGAGATCGGCAGTTTGGAAAAAATACTGGCACGGGAGAAATCGACATCAAGCGCAGAGGTTTTGACCGTTGAATTTGAAAAAGTAAAAACACTCATTGATCAAGTGAATGAATTTCTGGACGATCTGACCCGTGCCGATGTGATTACAAAGATCCGCGCACTGTTAAAATCATTCCTAGATTCAAATAAGCATACAAAATCTGAAAACAAGACGGAGGAAATAGAAAAAGAAATTTCAATGCTTAAAAAGAGCAAAATAGAAGCTCTCAAAGAAGCCGAGGTCGCCGAGACGAGACTGTCGAGACTTTCCCACGACTACCGGTCATTGCAGAAAGACATAGAAAAAGAAAAAGATACTTCTCGAGATGCCGAAAAGACCATATTTCGCATCATGGCGGACCAAAACGAGATTAGAGGCAAACTCTCTGTTTTAGGTGTTCGCGAAGACAAGTTCCGTCTCGAAAAAGAAGATTTCAAAAGAGAATTGAAAGAGGGTATGGTACTCATAGGACGTGATGTCTATGCTTATGAATCTGACAAAATCACTCCCGTACCCGAAGAGAGGCGTGTTCAAGAAGAGCGCCGCAGAAATTTGGAAAAAATAAAAGTGCGTTTGGAAGATTCGGGCGGAGTTGAAGCGGGGGATGTCATGAAAGAATTCAAAGAAACGACGGAACGCGACGAATTTTTGGCGCGGGAATTGGTTGATCTGGAAAAATCAGCGGAGTCTCTGAACTCTCTCATAAAAGAATTAGAGGAAAAACTCGATACATTATTCAGCGACGGCATTTCAAAAATAAACAAACAGTTTAAAGATTTTTTTGCTTTGATGTTTGGCGGTGGCGAGGCATCTCTCTCTCTCGTCAAAGAAAAGAAGAGAAAGCGAGCCGTTTTGTCGCCAGAAGAAATGATGGAAATAGGCATAGAAGCCTCGCCGGAAGACGAGCAGGAAGAAACCGAACTCGGTGTGGATATAGGTGTAAATCTACCACGCAAGAAAATAAAAGGACTGGAAATGCTCTCAGGTGGGGAGCGCGCTCTCACTTCTATCGCTTTGCTTTTTGCTGTCTCTCAAGTCAATCCGCCGCCATTTATTATTCTAGACGAAACCGACGCCGCTCTGGACGAAGCCAATTCAAAAAAATACGGCGATATGGTGGAAAATCTCTCCAAACATTCTCAACTGATTGTCATCACTCACAATCGCGAGACCATGTCTCATGCAGGTGTTCTTTACGGCATCACCATGGGCAGGGAAGGCCATTCCAAACTGCTCTCAATCGCCTTCGATGAAGCCTTGTCCGTGACCAAGAAATAAAAACAAAAACAATCACTAACCAAAAAATTTGCATTTATTATAAAAGCGTGCTATTGTCTTTTTGTTCCCTTCAACCACAACTGTTAGAAATTGATAGTTCTCTAAATATGATTCCATTACCATTCTCGGAGGATCCGACGGATCTCCTTTTTCTTGAGGTTTCAGAAAGACTCAAAAGTCAAGGCATAGCATTTTCCGATGACAAGTTGTATGTGATATACCGTGATGTTTACGGTCATGTATATCACACAACCTCGCTCTATGGCGCCTTTTGGAAAAAATTGTCTGACGGAGATGAAATTGACGTTACAAAACCGGAGAAGTCTTTTTACAATGTTGTACTCTCACGGGTACAAATGTCTTTTGAGACAATGTCGGATGAAACGGCGGGGAGGGTTTTCTTTCTCCTCTCCGTTAGGATGAGCAAGGAAATGGCAATGGCTATGAATCATTTCTTCAACGAAATGATTCGAGAACTGCGAGCCGACCCGGTGCTTGCTTACGCTTCAATTTGAACGCTTCAATTTGAAGTTTCATAACCTCACGCAAATCGCGAACCAATCATTTTTGGCTCGCGATTTTTTTGTATTCAAATCTTTTTACTTTATCAAAGCGTAATCTAAGGATTTCTTCTCCATATCGGCGGCTATTACTTTTATTTTTATGATATCGCCGAGGGAATATTTCTTGCGGGTTTTTTCGCCTATGACTGCGTACATTTTTTCGTTAAATATATATCTGTCGTCCGTGAGGTCGCGCAGTTTTATCATACCTTCGCATTTGGTGTTTTTTTCTTCCACATAGAGACCCCATTCGGTGACGCCGGTGATGATGCCGACAAACTCTTCGCCTATATGCTCGGTCATATATTCAACCTGTTTGTATTTGATGCTGGCGCGTTCGGCCTCGGACGAACGAATTTCTTTTTCTGAATTTTCCTCGGCGATTTTCTGGAATTTAGAAACTTCTCCAACGGCGATTTTGCCCAGGATCAAGTCTCTATAGAGCAGTCTATGAACGACGAGGTCGGCGTACCTGCGTATAGGTGAGGTGAAGTGGGTGTAATACTCAAAAGCCAAACCGTAGTGGCCGATATTTTGCGTCGAATAGACGGCTTTGGACATTGATCTGATAGCCGCAGTCTTTATGAGAGATTCTTCCGCTGTGCCTTCTATTTCTTTAAACAATCGTTTCAAATCTTTTACAGCCACGCCTTTTTTGCTTACAGGCAGATCATAGCCGAGAGCTTTGACCAGTATGGAGAGGTTTTCGATTTTTTCCTTGGCCGGCACATCATGAATGCGGTAGAGGAAAGCCCCTCTATTTTTCTCACCGGATTTCCACATAAAACGGGCTACTTCGCGGTTGGCCAGGAGCATGAACTCTTCCACCAATTTGTGGGCGTCTGTGCGGGTTTTTTTGTAAATACGGATAGGCTTGCCGGTAGAGTCGAGCTCAAATTTTACTTCATCTTGTTCAAAATCTATGGCGCCTGATGCTTCTTTTTCCGCCTTCAGTTTTTTGGCGATCTCGTTTAGTTTCAGCAATTCTTTGGAGTATTCTTTTGATTTACCTTCCAGCACTTCTTGAGCCCCTTCATAAGTGAACCGTTTCCATGAATTAATGATTGTCTTGCCGAACCAGCGTTCCAGAACATCGCCTCTGTCATTCATGACAAATACAGCAGAAAAAGTCAGTTTTTCTTCTTTTGGATTGAGAGAGCAGAGATCATTGGATAGCACTTCGGGGAGCATGGGAATAGTGCGATCAACGAGATATATCGAATTACCACGTTCGCGCGCTTCACGGTCTAGGGCGGTATTTTCACGGACATAGTGAGAGACATCGGCTATGTGGACGCCAATTTCATAGAGGCTACCGGGTAATTCTCTGAAAGAAATAGCATCATCAAAGTCTTTTGCGTCTATTGGATCTATGGTAAATGTCGGAACGGCGCTGAAATCTCGCCTCTTTGCTCTCTCGGACGGAGAAATTTCTTTTTCTTTTTTTTCTATGGCTTCCGCTTCTCGTATGACGGCTTCCGGGTAGTCATAAGTCAGTCCTCTCTCCAGGACTATGGATTTCATTTCGGCATTGTGTTCACCGTGTCTGCCTATCACTTCTATGACCTTACCAACCGGATAGCCGATTTTTTCTTGCCATTCGATTATTTCAACATAGACTTTATCACCAACTTTTCCGCTACGGCTCTCGTCTTTGGGAATGAAAATGTCTTTGTAAAGTCTCTTGTCGTCAGGCACTAGGGCAAAACCGGTTTTGGCTTCTTCCAGTACACCGACAAATCGCATTTTGTCGCGTTTTACAATTCTCACAACTTCCGCCATAGGTCTCATGAAACGGCTCGTTTGACCGAGGGATTTTATTTCTACCATATCGTGATTGAGAGCCGTGTGCAGAGCTTCGGAAGCGATTTCAAAATCAGCGTCCTGTTTTTCGTCTGGATTTTCCACGAACCCCATACCTTTTGAATTGACGCTTATGACGCCGGTTACGGTTTTTTCTTTCTTGTGAGACGGTTTGGCTGGTTTCATTGAGTTTTACTATAGCAAAAAAGACACATATTGCTACTCATTGACTTTTTTCTGCTAAATAAAATTGACGATTTTAATCTTGTCTGTTAATATCTCACTCTATGTTAAAGATTCGATTACAGCGCGTTGGTCGTGTAAATATCCCGATTTTCCGCGTGGTTTTGACGGATTCAAAGAATTCCACAAAGAGCGGCAAATTTCTGGAAGTGCTAGGCAGTTATGATCCGGTGAATGATGTGAAGGAAATAAAAGCTGATCGAGTGAAGCACTGGATGTCCCACGGTGCCCAACTTTCGCACACTGTTCATAACTGGCTGGTAGACAAGAAAGTCATTGTCGGCAAAAAAGTAAACGCTCTGCCGAAGAAGAAGCCGATAAAAAAAGAAGAGGCTAAAAAACAGTAGGCATTTTCTATTAGGCGGTGGTACAATAATAGACCAGAGCATTTTTGCTAGATTTATCTGCTCTCTTTATTTTGCTAATTAAACAACATGACTGAAAAAGACGCGCAATTTCTCGACTTTCTCGTAAAATCCTTGGTAGATTATCCGAATGACGTAAAAATAACCCGCACCGTAGATGAGATGGGGGTATTGCTCATGCTCGATGTCAATTCTGCCGATATGGGCAAGATCATAGGCAGGGAAGGCAATACTGCAAAAGCTATCCGCACCCTTCTCCGTATCGTCGGCATGAAAAACAATTCTCGCGTGAATCTCAAAATTTCCGAGCCAGCCATCGCCACGCCGAAAGAATCAAAAGTGAACAAGACAGTGGATGAGGCGATGGCGGATCTCAATCTGTAGTTTCACAAAAATAAAAACAAACACAAGCTGCAAACATGCGGTTTTGTGTTTCTCTTATGTTTTCTTGACACCGTACATACAATGTATATACTAATAAATATGACTACTATGAACGCAAAAATTAATATAAGAGTTAATAAAAAAATCAAAGAGCAAGCCCGCAAAAAATTCGAGGATGCCGGTCTCGATCTGTCTGCGGGAATTAATTGTTACCTCTGTGAAGTTGCAAAGGCAAAGAAGCCTCGCTTTGGCATGCGAACGGAGAATGGTTTTACTCCGGAGCAAGAAGCTTTGATGGTCCGAGAAACTAAACGGGCTCTCAAACACGGAAAATCTTTTAAAAACGCAAAGGAGCTTTTTGATAATATTCTGAAATAATGCTAACTATCCGTGAGACTTCTCAATTCAAAAAAGCTTTCAAAAAGATCTTAAAGTCAGGAATTTTCAAGTCCAAAGACAGGATTAGATTTGAGAATGTCCTAAACACATTGGTTCGCAGAGAAAAACTTACCGCGCAGTTCCATGATCATGAGATGGTCGGAAGTCTTCTTGGAAATCGTGAATGTCATATAAAGCCGAATCTTTTGCTTATCTACAGAGTAGAAAATGAGGAACTGGTGTTGATACTTGTAAACATCGGTAGTCACTCGGAGTTGTTTGGGTAGGTTTTCTTTGTTTTCTTGCTCAAACCGACAAAAACTGTAATCTTAGCCTCATGACATTCCATGTAGTCACTTTGTTTCCCGGCGCTTTTGATTCGTACCTCGGCGAGTCGATTTTGAAGCGGGCGATAGAAGACAAAAAAATCCGCGTGAAATTCTACAACCCGCGCGATTTTGTGGATGATAAGTGGGCTCGCGTAGACCGCGCTCCGTATGGTGGAGGTCCGGGAATGGTCATCCAAGCTCTACCTGTGGCAAAGGCAATTGAAAATGCTTTAAAGTCGTGCGGCAAGTGGAAAGGAAAGAAGGGTGCGAAAAAGGATATTGTGAAAATCATTTTCTTTAATCCGTCCGGCAAGCAATTTGATACAGTGTATGCCAAAGGCGCCGCGAAAAAATACAACCACATTATATTTATCTGTGGCCGATACGAAGGCATAGACGCGCGGGTAAAGAAAATGTTTAAGATGGAAGAAATTTCCATCGGGCCATTTGTTCTCACCGGTGGCGAGCTCTGTGCAATGATCATGATTGATTCGATCTCGCGACAGATAGAGGGAGTACTCGGCGATTTCACATCTCTCGAAGAGAGCCGTACTTCAAGTTCTGACGTTTATACTCGCCCTGAAGTCGTGGAATATAAAAAGAAGAAATATAGAGTGCCGAAAGTCCTGCTTTCGGGGAATCATAAATTGATAGACGAGTGGCGGAACGAAAAGAAGTGAAAACCGAAAAACAAAAAGTAACTTTGATATACTTTCGATAGTTTTAATAACCAAGCGATGAACCCACACGCTCATAAAGCCGAATTTCGGGAGAAGAGAGACGAAGAGGTGCTCTCTCTATCGTTCAAATATCCGTATCTTTTTGAGTTGCTTGTGGAGCGATACCAAGAGGCCTTTATACGCAAGGCCAAAAGTATCGTAAAGGATGAAGAAGTGGCACGAGATGTGGTTCAGGATACTTTTGTAAAAATTTATATATACGGCAAGAAATTTCGGCCAGTAGAGGGCGCTCGATTTTCGAGCTGGGCCTATAAAGTGCTGATGAACGTCTGTTTCAATTGGTACAAGAAAATAAAGAGAGAACATCAGTTTTTTTCAGCTCTGGATGAAGATATGGAAGCTGTTATACCTCATGATGATGGGGAGGAAAGGGCTCAAAAGCTAGATCGGGACTATCTCGAATCTATGTTTGCGCGATTGCCTGAAACTTTTGCCCGGATTCTCCGATTATATGTAATTGATAGCAAGGATTATAAGGAAATCGCCGAGGTCGAAGGTGTATCGGAAGGCGCGATCAAGACGAGGATGCATCGCGCCCGAGCCCTATTGCGAAAGATTAGCAGAGATGTAACGTATTAATACTATGGGTATGACATTGGAAAATAAAATTTCAAATAACGGACTCGGTAGCGAAGTCATGAAAAAAGTGCGGACCATATTTCTCCTGCGCCGATTGGCTGTGCCTTTTGTTGTTTTCGTGGCATCCTCTGCCATCATCGCCTCGACCGTATCCGTTTCTAGTGTTTTGTCCAACATGCCTGACCTCGTCGATATCCAGGCTGTAGCAAGATTTTTCATCACAGCGTTCGCGCACACGGATATCGTCATCAAAAGTGCGCTGGTTGCGGGACTCGTTTTTCTCGTTTTGACCCTCAAAGGCCTTATTGTGAGCGCTCGTTTCAGATCAACACTCGAAAGGGCTTGAGAACACTCAATGTACTGCTTTATTGCGCCGCGACTCCCGTCGCGGCGCTTTCTATAGGACAAATTTATAGCATATTTCATAAAGGACATTTTATTGTCTTTTTGAAGTCATTATTTTTTACAGCGGTCTTTCTTGTGAAGTTAAAAAAACTGTTATTTAATAACAGTTTTTTTATCTGCAAGACCCTCATTTTTTTGGTATAATTTTACTGTTCTAGAGGGCATTTTTTGAGATGACACTTTAAAATGGACTTCAAAAAGTTTACGCTTTATTTTTTCGGGTCTTTTGTTACTGCCTGCATTTTTTTTGCAATACTGGCCGTCTCTTTTCCGTCTCTGGTTCATGCAGGCGGGACACCGGCAATATTTAGCTACCAAGGCCGCCTCACCAACTCATCCGGTTCACTACTCGGATCGATTACTGGCACAACATACTATTTCAAGTTTTCTATATGGAGTAATGCGACGATAAATTCCGGAACCAAGCTCTGGCCGTCACCAGGAGATCCGACATCAGTTCCGCTCACCGTGAGACAGGGTGTCTTCAATGTAAATATCGGAGACACGGCGAACGGCTATCCGGACGCTTTGGACTACTCTTTCAACTCCTCCAACCTCTATCTCCAAGTGGATGTTTCATCAAACGGCAGTTCCTTCGAGACACTTTCTCCACGCCAGCTCATATCATCATCTCTCTTTGCACAGGTAGCTGGAGGCGTGAGCGGTACAACACAATCATCTATCGGTACGACTACACCGGCGGGTGATTCAGTATTGACCTTAGAAGCGACAACGACCTCATCTATACCTCTGTCTATTCGTGCTCGGCCGAGCCAAACAGCGTCTCTGTTGCGTCTACAAGATTCTTCTTTGAACCATATTTTTTCCATAGATTACGGCGGTGGTCTGTTTGCCTCCTCAACCCTGCAAGTTACGGGAAACGCACGTTTTTACAGTCTGGTTACCCTCACAGGAGGCTTCCTGTCCTCGGCTTCTTCCACCCTCCAGAACTTCACCGGTCTCCAGTCCACTACGACCAACGCCACCACCACTAACTTCTACGCCTCTAACGACATTAACCTCGCTTCAGGCAGAAGCTACCTCGTGAACAACGTCTCCGTTCTCTCCGGTACCACCCTTGGAACGAATATCACAGGCTCTTCTCTCACCTCCGTCGGCACTCTCGGCTCGGTTTCGGTCACCGGTCTCTCCACCCTGACAGGAGGCTTCCTGTCCTCGGCTTCTTCCACCCTCCAGAACTTCACCGGTCTCCAGTCCACTACGACCAACGCCACCACCACTAACTTCTACGCCTCTA
>CAZVHT010000036.1:0-43675 GCA_964627275.1 uncultured Candidatus Saccharibacteria bacterium | reverse complement strand
AAACTGTCGTAGGGACTCCGTTTGTGAGCGGTTCAAAGGTAGAGGCTGAAATCAAGGAAATCGGTCGTGATTCAAAGGTTACAGTCGTTCATTACAAACCAAAGAGCAAATACTTCAAAAAACAAGGTCATCGTCAGCCTTACTTTAAAGTCGCCATTACCTCTATAGTTTAATAAAAAACAGCAGATACAAAGTCCTCGTGTCTCGGAACGGGAGCCCTCGGGACAGACCCGTACCCATCCGACTCGTACTTTGTATCTGCTGTTTTTTTATATTCTCGTATACCCGAGATAGCCGAGATAGCTTTAATCCGTAACGCTTTTTACGGTGAGTTTCCGTTTCAAAACTTTGCGTGGTTTTGCTTTAGTTGGCATGGTTCCGGATTCTATGTCTCTGAGTAATTTTTCTATGTCTTCTGTTTTGTAAATTCGATAATTTGACATTGGGTGACGGGTGGCGGGGAGCTTTCCCTGCCTATCCCAATTGCGCAGAGTGAGAGGAGAGACTCCCAGATAGGTTGCCGTGTCTTTTATTGTCATGAATGAGACTGCCATAAAGCTTGATTTATATAGTTGCTAATTATACGCCTTTAAAAATGTCTATCAAGGTTTAATAATGTTGATAAACTGTGTATGAATTGGGGACAAGAAAGCGAAATACATGTTTTGGTGGAGACCTTCGGAGGTGAGAATCTGTCGGGGACAGATTCTCAAGAGGCGTCCGAGAACGAGACGCCCCGCCAGCAGGCGGGGACGGCGTGCTCCACCAAAACATGTATTTCGCTTTCTGTTATAATTCATAACATAACTTCATAAATATGTTCTCAAAAAGAAAAATTAGAGTGGCTATAAATGGATTCGGCAGAATTGGCAGAGCTTTTTTCAAAGTAGCCCGCGAACACGAGGAAATTGAAATTGTGGCAATAAACGATCTGGGCGACATAAAAAACATGGCGTACCTCCTAAAATACGACACTGTCTATAAAACTTTTTCTTTTGATGTGACAGTCGTAGAAGGCAGTGATTCATATTTCCTCGTAGATGGCAAAAAGATTTTTTATTTGAGTGAGAGAGAACCGAGAGAGCTTCCATGGAAAAAATTAAATATAGATGTCGTTGTCGAATCAACTGGACTTTTCACTTCGTATGACAAAGCCAAAGTTCATCTGGATGTCGGCGCAAAGAGAGTCGTCATCACCGCTCCGGCAAAGGGTGATTCCTCCACTCCGGGCGAAACTGTTCTCATGGGTATAAATGAGGATAAACTAAAAACATGCGAAATCACCTCAAACGCTTCATGCACCACAAATGCCGGATCACCAATTCTGGCAATTCTGGATGAAGCCATAGGAATTGAAAAAGCGGTTTTGAATACTGTCCATGGATACACGGCCAGTCAGGGAATCGTTGATGGGCCAAATAAAAAAGACTGGAGGGAGGGCAGGGCCGCGGCCCAAAACATCGTGCCATCATCTACTGGTGCGGCTATCGCCACCACAAAAGCGCTCACCCAACTCGAAAATAAATTTGATGGTATATCTATCCGTGTTCCTGTCGTCGCCGGATCTATTGTTGATATCACTTTTATCGCAAAGAGAAATACTACAGTAGATGAAATAAACATCGCTCTCAAAAAAGCCTCCGGCACGTCTCGCTGGAAAAACATTTTTGCCGTAACCGAAGAAGAACTGGTTTCTTCGGATATTCTCGGCAATACCCACGGCTCCATCGCCGATCTCAAATTCACCCGCGTGGTGGACGGCAATTTGGTCAAAGTTTTGGCGTGGTATGACAATGAAATGGGGTATACATACACCCTCGTAGACCATGTTATGAAAACTGCGAAATATATTTGATTTATGCGTATTTTTATCTCAAGCGACCATGCCGGATTTGAACTGAAGAAATTTCTCGCGGAGAGACTGTCCTTGGCCGGCCACGATGTGCGCGATTTGGGACCAAAACAGTTCAATCCCGAAGACGACTATCCAGATTTTATTTCCCTTACGGCAAAAGAAATTTCTCGCGAGCCGAGCAACGCCAAAGGCATAGTCATAGGCGCATCGGGTGAGGGGGAAGCTATGTGCGCCAATAAATTCTACGGCGTCCGGGCGGCGGTCTATTACGGTGGTAACCAAGACATCATAAAATTGTCGCGAGAACACAATGATGCCAATGTGCTATCCCTCGGCGCGCGATTTATGTCTCCAATAGAAGCTATGAGCGCTGTGACGTTGTGGCTCGCCACAGCTTTTTCAGGAGATGAGAGGCATAAACGCCGACTTCAAAAGCTTTTCAATATCGCGCATAAATAACTAGAGTAACTCTAATTTAATAACTTCAAAATCATGGCAGAAATCGTTCCAGCTATACTTCCAAAATCGTACGACGAGCTCGTGGAAAAGCTCGACATGATTTCAGGTCACTCCAAATCCGTGCAAATAGACATCTGTGATGGAGTTTATGCACCAAATCGCACATGGCCATATCTAAAAAGAGCGGGTAAAGAAACAAATGATCAGATTTTTGAGGATCTAGTGACCCAAAAAAAAGCTCTGCCTCATTGGGAAGAAATTGATTTTGAATTTGATCTGATGGTCAAAAATCCGTATGAAAAAATTGCTGATTTTATTTCCGCCGGTGCTGGAAAAATTATCGTTCATAGAGCAAGCGTTGATGAAACAGAGCTCGCAAAGATCGTCCTAGAGTACGGAAAACATAGAAACGATCTCGGACCTCTTGACGTCGAGCTCGGTATCGCTCTACAGCCATCTGATTCTACTGATTCTATTCATTTGATCGCTTCGGATATCCATTTCGTCCAGGTCATGGGCATAACGCAAATCGGCTTTCAGGGACAAAAATTCGACCCACGCTCTCTCGATCTCGTCCGCTCTCTGAAAGTTCTCTATCCGTCTCTCTCTGTGACAGTCGATGGCGGCGTAAATATCGATACGGCAAAACTGCTCATAAAAGCCGGCGCAGACGAGCTCGTCGTCGGCTCGTATCTATTCAATGCGACTGATTTTTCTGGTACACTGGAGAAACTTGGTTCTGTCTCTTGAATTACTATTAAATTCCTCTACAACATGAAAAAGAAAAAAGAAAATTATGTGACTATTCCTGTTCTGAAATCGGTTGTGAATGATATTGTAAAAAAATCTGAAACAAAAATCTTGAGTATGCTTGCCACGACAGAAGACAGGATAATGGACAATATGGCCGAAGCAGTCGGACTATCAGAGAGAAAAATGACGAACGCCATAGCCAAGGTTGATGCTAGAACAACAGAAACACAAGTTCTTTTGATTGATACTCGAAATACTGTCAACCAAGTCGTTGATGGTGTAAATATGCTTGAAAAAAGAATCATTGGGGTTGAAGAGAAAGTGGTGGGAGTTGAAAATAAGATGGGTGGTATGGAAAATAGAATTATCCGAATAATCAGCGAAAAAATCGACAGGCTGGACGAGAGATTTGTGACGAGAAGAGAATTTCTAGGAGCATAATGATAATCACCCAATCCAAAATAAAAGAATTGGAAATAAAAGCGAATAACATCCGCCAGTCGATTATAGAAATGCTCGTGGAAGCCGGTTCTGGCCATACAGCTGGACCTCTCGGCATGGCTGATGTCTTTACGACTCTCTATTTTCACACTCTAAAACATAATCCGAAGAAGCCAGACTGGCCAGAACGCGACAGACTAGTGCTCTCAAACGGCCATATAGCTCCGGTGTTATACGCCACTATGGCTCATGCCGGATATTTTCCAGTGAGCGAATTGAAAACTCTGCGCAAATTCGGCACGCGGCTCCAAGGCCATCCTCACAGAGAATATTTGCCCATGCTGGAAACTTCATCAGGGCCTCTAGGTT
Source organism: uncultured Candidatus Saccharibacteria bacterium (assembly GCA_964627275.1). GTDB lineage: Bacteria > Patescibacteriota > Minisyncoccia > Phycocordibacterales > UBA6065 > UBA6065. Next base: position 39,798 of record CAZVHT010000036.1, on the reverse strand, counting down.
GTGGACTTTCTCAGGCTGTGGGTATGGCTCTGGCGGATAGAATGGATAACGGCAAATCAACCCAAAGGCGTATATATTGCCTCATTTCGGACGGCGAGCATGACGAGGGCAATACATGGGAGGCCATAATGCTGGCCGGCAAAGAAAAATTAAATAATCTCGTTTCGGTGGTTGACAGAAATAACATTCAAATAGACGGATATACAGAAGACATCATGCCTCTAGAGCCTCTAGCCAATAAATACATTACTTTTAACTGGCACGTCATAGAAACAGACGGGAATTCCATAGCCGAAATCGCTCTGGCATTCGATGAAGCCAAAACTATTTTTGAAAAACCGACGGTTATTATTGCCCACACAATTCCAGGTAAAGGGGTCGCCGAATTCGAGCGCAAATACGAATGGCACGGCAAAGCACCGAATAGGGAAGAAGCGGAAATGGCTTTAAAGGAACTTCGCACATTGGGAGGTAAAATAAGAAGCGAGCATGAATAAAAATATATTTTTATGATTTCTCTCTCTCAAAAACTGAATCCGAAAATATTTGACCGCGATGTCAAACAAATACCGATCCGCAGAGGATTTGGCGAGGGACTATTGGCGGCAGGGGAGGCTGACGATAGGGTAGTGGGTCTCTGCGCCGATCTGACGGAGTCTACCCAGATGCATCTTTTTAGAGAAAAATTTCCGAGGAGATTCATTGAAATCGGCGTGGCCGAACAAAATCTCGTAACTGTCGCTTCGGGCATGGCCTCTATGGGCAAAATTCCTTTTGTATCTTCTTATGCTATGTTTTCGCCTGGCCGAAATTGGGAACAGATCAGAACGACAATCGCCTACAACGACGTGCCTGTAAAAATTATAGGCTCTCATGCCGGAGTTTCCGTGGGACCTGACGGCGGTACCCACCAAGCTTTAGAAGATATCGCCCTCATGCGCGTTTTGCCGAATATGACGGTCATTTCTCCTTGCGATTCCATAGAAGCCAGAAAGGCAACCGAAGCAGCTGCACAGACTAAGGCACCGACATATATACGCCTGATTCGCGAAAAAACCCCTGTCATAACGACAGAAAAAACGCCTTTTGAAATAGGCGTAGCGCGGGTGTATTTCGAACCGATTACAGGCAAGCCGGATGTCGCCATCATAGCCACTGGCGCTCTGGTTTATCGAGCTCTGCTCGCAGCAAAAGAATTAGAAAAAGAAAAAATCGGCGTCATTGTCGTCAATTTATCTACCATAAAACCTCTGGATGAAGAAACAATACTGCGAGTTGCAAAATCAGCCGGCGCAATCGTCACAGTAGAAGAGCACCAGATCGCCGGTGGCATGGGTGGCGCGGTCGCCGAATTACTGGCCGCAAAACTGCCCGTTCCCATAGAATTTATAGGCATCCGCGACAAATTCGGCCAATCGGGCAGGCCAGAAGAACTCCTGGAACACTACGGCATGGGTATTTCCCACATAAAAGCCGCCGTTTTGAAAGTTTTGAAGAGGAAGGAGTAGAAAAAACCGGCAAAAATAGCATTCGAGAAACTCCGCAGGCACGAGGCTAGGAGACGTCAAGGTCTGTCCTTGACGTCCGAGCGCCGAGGACGGAGCGAGCTCTTCGCAGGAGAGGGCGAAGCGTTTTCTCGAATGCTATTTTTGCCGGTTTTTTTACATAACCACTTCTTCTTTTCTGCCCGCCAGAGCGTTTTTGATGGTCTCGGTGTCCGAATATTCCAGCTCCGTGCCTGTGGAAAGTCCGCGGCCGAGAATGGATACTTTCAATGAATGTTTTTTGACGAGGGGAGATATGATACCCTCCACAAACTCTCGCGTATGTTCTCCTTCACTATTGAGGGAAAGGGCCAAAATAATTTCTTTTAATCCGCTTTTCACTCGGCGTTCGATCGTTTGTTTGAGCTCTCTTGTCCTGATTTTTGATTCAGGCTCCGGTTCTATGAGAGACAACTGATTGCCGAGGATGAAATAATACCCATCGTATACCTTGCTCTTTTCTACGGCATCTAGGTCTACATCTTTTGCCACGAGCATGAGTGATAATGAGTCTCGCGAGTCATCGGAACATACGGAACAGAGTTTTGCGCTGGAATTTTTACTGTCAAAAAACCTGAAACAGTATGAGCACACAGTGACCCGTGAAGCTAATTCTCCAATCTCTTTGACCAGAGTATTGCGAAAGCCGTCGGTCGTGCCCAGTAGAAAATAAACAAAACGTTTGGCCTGCCTGGGCCCTATGCCGGGAAATTGCCGGAATAGTTCGTGCAAACGATTCAAATGATCCATCTTTTTATTATATCAGAGCGGAGAAATATGGTTTTGGTGGAGGCTTTGGAGGCGTGACGACGCCGGAAACGAGGAAGTTTTTTCAGCAGAAAAAACTTCCGTACTCCACCAAAACCATATTTCTCCGCTTTTTTAAAATGATTCATCACCAGCCCCCAAAAACTCGCCGAAATCGGCCTTTTCCACAGGCAAGAAAGTGGACTTACTGCTATCGAATATCAGCTTTACTTCTCCCGTCGGACCGTTTCTGTGCTTTTCTATGAGGATAGTCGTATCGCGTGATTTGGCTTGTTCACCACTCTCGTCTTTTTCTCTGTGAATAAACATAACGACATCGGCATCTTGTTCTATGGAACCGGAATCGCGCAAGTCGGAGAGACGGGGTTTGCCACCGCGGTTTTCAACGGCACGAGACAGTTGAGACAAGGCGAGCACTGGCACGTCCAGATCGCGCGCCAGATTTTTGAGTGATCGGGAAATTTCGGTTATCTGTTGAACCAAATTATCGGAACCGCGCGATTGGGCCGGCGTCATCAGTTGGAGATAATCCACGATGATGAGGCCGAGATTTTTTTCCGCTTTCAGGCGACGCGCGACGGCTCTCATTTTCAAAATTGTATTTCCGGGCTGATCATCCACATATATGGGAGCTTGGGAGAGCACGCCCATGGCGTCGCGCAAGTGGGTGGAGAGTTCCTCCATTTTCAGGCCTTTGCCCGTACGCAGTTTCCAAGCATCAATCCTGGACTCGGCGGCGAGCATCCTCTGGACCAATTGTTGAGCGCTCATTTCCAGAGAAAATATGGCTGTGGGAATTTTATGTTTGACTGCCGCTTGACGGGCTATATCCAGAGCCAGAGACGTCTTACCCATGGAGGGCCTGGCCGCCAAAATAATGAGGTCTGATTTCTGCAGACCCGACAGTTTGTTGTCGAGCGCTTTGAAACCGGTCGGCACACCACGCAATTCGTCCTGTGAAGAATGCAGTTTTTCTATCTGTTCCCAGGCTTCATGGAGAGTGTCTTTGAGCTCGACAAATTTATGAGTACCGACAGAGTTGGTAACATCAAAGAGACGTTTCTCCGCATTGTCTATGATTTCTTCCAAATCGCCTTCTTCAGAGAAACTCATAGTTGCAATATGTTCTCCGGCTTCTATCAGTCGGCGCATCATGCTCTTTTTCTGAACGATGGTCGCGTAGTGACGCACGTTTGAAGCCGAAGGTACCAGAGAGACGAGTTCGGAGAGATATGATGAGCCTCCGACACGATCGAGCTCGCCTCGGTCTTTGAGTTTTGTTGAGAGAGAAAGCAAGTCTATCGGTTCAGCTTTTGAAACCAGTTCCAGACAGGCGCGCCAGATCAATCGATGTTTATCGGCATAAAAATCATCCTCGCGCGCGACGTCGTTTACATCATGAATAGCCTCCGGACGAAGCATGACGGAACCGAGCAGGGCCTGTTCGGCTTCAAGTGACTGCGGAGGAACGCGAATGTGGTCTCCAATACGTTGCATGGAGACATTGTAACACCCGGATAAAAAATCAGAGAAAAAATAAAGTTTATAAGATGGGGAGAAGGTGGGGAAGAGAAACAAAACAGTTTATCTCTTTTCTATTTTCTGACCAGCTGGAGTGTCTTTGATATTGTAACCGAGAACTTCTATTTGATCTCGCAGAGCATCTGCTCTGGCCCAATCTTTCTCATCACGAGCACTCTCTCGATTTTGTACGAGATTTTTAACTTGTTGGGAAATCTCTTCTGTCTTCATTATTCGCTCACCGAGTTTCAATCCCAACATTTCGTCAATCTCGATAATTGTAGCTTTTTTGTCTGCGGGAATGATGTCATTCATCTTGAGAATGTCCCACACCAAAGCGAGAGTTGCCGGAGTATCAAGATCATGAGACATATACTTGATGGCGAGATCTGCTTGTTTTTTACATATCTTTCCACCGGGAGGCATTTCTGATACTAAATTTCGAAGACGTTTGTAAGACGTTGAAGATGATTCCATAGAGTAGTCACTGAAATTCAAGGGCGTGGAGTAGTGTCCCTGGAGCAAGAAGTACCTGTAAGCAAGTTCGTTATAACCTTGTTCTTTCAGAGATTTGAGTGTGATGAAATTGCCGGCTGACTTTGCCATTTTTTCAGTACCGACGTTAACAAAAGCATTATGAAGCCAGTATCGGGCGAATTGTTTACTTGTCGCATGTTCAGACTGTGCGATTTCGTTGTTGTGGTGAATAGGTATGAGATCGACGCCACCAGTATGAATGTCGAACGTTTCTCCCAAATATTTCATGGACATAGCCGAACACTCAATGTGCCATCCCGGAAAACCTTTACCCCAAGGCGAGCGCCAACCGAGATTCTCGTTAAACTTCCAGAGGGCAAAGTCGCGAACATTGCGCTTTTCGATATTCATGCCGATGCGACTCTTTATCTCGTTTGTTTCTCCAACTCCGCCTAATTTCGCGTAATCATTGATTTTGGAAATGTCGAAATATATCCCGTCGATGATTTTATATGTCAGTCCTTTTTTTTCGAGCTTTCGAATAATCTCAATGTCCTCCTCGATATGCTCGCTTGCGAGAGGCAGCTTGTGGGGAATCTGTATATTAAAAGCTTTTAAATCAGCGACAAATGCTTTGGTATAAAAATCCGCGAGTTCGCGCATGGCTTCTAGAGTAAGCGGCTTGCCTTCACGTTTCAAGGCCAAGGTCATTTTATCCTCGGCGTTATCGTTTTCAAGCATTCCTATATCGGTAATATTCATCACTTGATTTACTTTATAGCCGTTTGCCTCAAACACCCGTCGAACCGTATCCGCCAAGAAGAAAGCACGGACATTGCCGATATGAATATAATTATAAACCGTCGGCCCACAGTGATACATGCCGACCTCGGGCTTTCCAAAGAGACCATGTCGGAGTGGCACAAATTTTTCTTTCTTTCCCGACAGAGTATTGTGTAATTCGATATCCATATATTGGTATAGTATACTGTTTGTATTATAATCGGCCTTATGAATTCATCAAAACGACTTTCGCTCGGCGCTGTATTGATAGTTGTCATCGCCGTTTCATATTTTGTCGGCTTTCAGTCAGGCCGTGTTTCTGTGCCTCCTCCAAATCTGGCCACTTCTATCATAAACAAAGACATAGGCAAGTCCACGAACGTGGATTTTTCAACTTTCTGGACAGCTTGGAATATCATAGACCAGAAATACGCCGGCACGACGACCGTTGACCAAGATCGTGTTTGGGGAGCCATAGAGGGCATGACGGCTTCGCTCGGCGATCCTTATACTGTTTTTTTTCCACCCGCCGAGTCGAAAATTTTTCAGAGTGAAATTGCCGGCAATTTCGAAGGCGTCGGCATGGAAGTAGGAGTCAAAGACAACAAGCTCGTCGTCGTGGCACCTATAAAAGACTCTCCCGCAGAAATGGCCGGGGTCAGAGCAGGAGATTTTATTTTGATGATCAATAGCAAGGAATCTCTCACTATGCCGACGGACAAAGCAGTACAAATGATCCGTGGCAAAGCGGGTACAAACGTGAAACTGACTCTGGTTCGCGAAGGCGTGAAAAATCCAATTGAAGTAACTATCACTCGCGCCACCATAGATTTACCGACAGTGAAAACGACGACAAAAAACGAAACGGTCGGCGGCGACAATGTAGGTGGCGTGGCATTGCGTAGAGACGGCATATTTGTCATCTCTCTTTATAGTTTCAGTTCTAATTCAGCCAATCTCTTCCGAAACGCTCTGAAAGAATTTATAAACTCCGGTTCACATAAACTGATCATTGATTTGCGCGGCAATCCCGGAGGATATCTGGAGGCGGCCGTTGATATGGCGTCTTGGTTTTTACCAAGTGGCAAAGTGGTCGTGCGCGAAGAATTCGGCAGAGACAGGGAAGAGCGCGCCTATAGGAGCAAGGGTTATAATATTTTTTCCGATAAATTACGCACGATTATTTTGGTTGACGGCGGCTCTGCTTCAGCCTCTGAAATCCTAGCCGGCGCTCTGTCTGAAAATGGTGTAGCCAAACTGGTAGGCACAAAAACTTTTGGCAAAGGCTCGGTTCAGGAATTGGTGAACATCACGCCTGACACGTCCCTCAAAGTGACAATCGCAAAATGGCTCACGCCGAAAGGCCATTCCATATCGCAACAGGGAATTAGGCCTGACTACGTCGTAGAGGTAACTCCGGAGGATGTAAAGAATAAAAAAGACAAGCAAATGGACAAGGCAGTGGAATTGCTTTCAAAAGAGCCATGAGGTAATCTGGTACGACTATGAAAATCGTCTTGATCAAAGATATAAGAGGGGTAGGGAAGAAACATGACATAAAGACGGTGGCAGACGGTTTTGCTCTAAATAGCCTCATACCGCAAGGCATGGCTGAAGTGGCAACAGCGCAAGCTCTCGGGCGTGTAGAAAAAGTGAGAAGACGGGAAGAGACGGACAAAAAAGTGCGCGAGGATTTGCTCTCAAAAAATCTCAAATCTCTCGCTGACGCAGTGATGGAAGTGACTTTGCCGGCAAACGATAAAGGCCACCTCTTTGCGGGGCTTCACACGGCAGAAATTGCTCTCATCGTAAAAAAACAAACCGGCATGGACGTCCTGCCGGAATTTATAAAGCTGGAAAAACCCATAAAAGAAACTGGCGAGCACAAAATAGAAGTCTCCGCCGGTGGCCAGAAAGCAGCTTTTGTCTTGAAAATTACGACAAAATAAAACGAACAAGATAAACTGTGTTTTTTGGTTTATTCCACCGACACGATGTTTTTTACTTTTGTCTTGTTATTGAAACCAACTTTTCTCTTTGTTGAATTTTTTACGATGCCATCTTTTGTCGCATAAATAGTGTAATCCCGGCCGAGAGCGGTGTTTTTGCCGGGGAGAGTATTGAGACCTTCTTGGCGGATCACGATAGAGCCGATTTTGGCTGTCTCGCCGGCATAGAGTTTGACTCCGAGATATCGTGGATTTGAATCGCGACCGTTTTTGGTCGTGCCTGCTGATTTTTTGGTTGCCATATTTGTTGTATGCTTGAGCCATGAATATACAGGAACATATATCAAAAATCAAGGCTTTGGGTCGCATTCTCGACAAACGACATACATATACTATTCTTATCATCATTTTTGTGGGCATAAGCTCATTTTTTCTAGGCAAAATCTTTTCTATAGAAGCAAATAGAAAACCAATTGCCATTGAAAGGGGAGACTGGAAAACTGTCAAAACAATTCAAACCACCATACCAACAGAAAATAGCCGAGGGTTGTATGTCGGTTCCAAATCAGGCACAAAATACCATTTACCATCATGTCCAGGCGCAAAAAAGATAAGTCAGGCCAATAAAATCTGGTTTTCTTCTAAAATAGAGGCCGAGAAGGCTGGTTATAGCCCCGCTGGCAATTGTAAAGGTCTGTTGTAAAGGTCTGTAAAACCACAAAATGGCCAATTTATAGAGGCACTTTTGTTTGACATATCTCTCTTTTACTTGTGAATTATTGACAATTTGACCGATAGGTGCTACAATGGAGGCACATCAGAGCTTTTACTCTGGTGATTTGTTTTTTAGGCTTTTACTCTCAAAGGCGCAAGCCGATAGGGTAAATACTTCAAAAACTTTGAACCTCAAATTATGATAGAGCTTACAACTACATTTCTCATGCTCGCCTCTGTATTCTCACCGGCAATCGCGAGCGATAGGAGTGACACGACAATAGAGCAGGCAATATCAGCAAATTATCCTCTCACCTCTGTATCCGTAGAAGCGTACGTGCGCGATTATTTCGCGGACGATCCGATTCTGGCAGAGATAGCAAAATGCGAATCAACCTTTAGACAATTCGACTCTCACGGCAACGTCATCAAAGGCGAAAAAAATAAAGGTGATATAGGTATAATGCAAATCAACAGATATTATCACGAGGGAGATGCCGTCAAACTCGGTTTCGACATCTACACATTCGACGGAAACCTCGGCTACGCCAAATGGCTCTATGACAAATACGGCGACACTCCATGGGTCAGTTCTGGAAAATGCTGGAAGAAATACCGTGAGATTGCCATGAAGTAATAAAAACAAAAAAAACAGCAGGTACAAAATCCTCGTCGTTCGGGAGGGGACCCTTGCCTAAGGGCAACCCCTCTCCCTCACGACTCGTACTTTGTACCTGCTGTTTTTTGTTTGTTGTAAATTATATGTAGGGAAGGGGTCTATATCTATCTCATATCTATGTCGCACAATATATCTTTTCGGTAATATAAAATATAACTACGATATTTATATAATACCTTTCTTGTAAATATCACCGATCTATCGGCCGATACGGCTGATCCCCTATTTTGAGAAGCCTCTGTCCAACATTTTCCAGTTCAGTCGGCGCTCCTGCATCTATCCTACCCAAATTATGAATAAAAGCTTTCCAGAGTATGCCTATGAAAATATTTTTGTAGAGATAGGTGAGAGGACCTTTCAAATAGCCGTCCCAGACATACTCTACCCCACTCTTTGTATAATTGAGGTTTTTTTGCGTCAGTGGCGAATCAATAATAGCTTTCAAATCATAACCAAAAAAACTCAAGACGATGATGGTAATGAGAATGATTATTATCCATTTGATCATACATTAAATTATAGCAGAGATATTCTTGGCCTAAAAGCCAAGTTATCCCAAAAAAAATCCCTCTCGGCGAGCTTACACTTGCAAAGAGGAATCAATATCAGAACTACGCTTCGCTGATTTTTTGTCAATGTCTATGTAATGTCCGAGGTTACAGCTTTGATAAATAGGCTGATGGATCCAAATAAGCGACCGGAGGCGCGGCTATAGTTTTTATACCAGCGCAACGGGATGAGCCCAGAGAACTGGAATCAACTATACGAACACCTTGGGTAGCATAGAGACCAAAGTGGAGATGCGGCCCTGTGGCATACCCCGTATCCCCGCTATAGCCTATGATATCGCCTGTTATGACCGTATCGCCGGGTTGTACGGAAACCAGAGAGAGATGGCCATATATGGTGGAAAGGCCATTCGGATGCTTTATGAGGACGAATTTGCCGTACTGGCAGCCGCTCTTGGTGCGAATCGCTTCTGTATCTGTCACGATGCCCGATAGAGCCGTCTTGATAGGCGTGCCTATAGGAGCGCGAAAATCTATGCCATTATGGCTACCGGAAACATAAAGTCGCCTAGCTGAAATCGATTTACCGAAATATTGAGTAATAGATACTTTATCGAGAGGCCATGAAAGTATTCCCGATCGAGCGCTGGGAATGGCCGATGGATCAATAGTGATTTTCAATTGTGACTCATAATCAAAAAGTTCTTTTTCGAATGTTTCCTTTTGCTTTATTTTCTCTGTGAGAATAGCTTTATAGTTTGATTCTTTACTTTGAGTGTCTTTGAGGAGTTTATCTTTCTCTTGTTTGGTTGTAACAACCACTTTTTTTTGATCGGAGAGATTTCTTTGATATGATTCCAGTTTGGTCTTCTCCCCTATCGCTTGATCCCTCTTCACAGCCAGAGTTGCCCGCAAATCGCGCAGATTTTCTAGATTAATTTTCACCCGGCTTTGGATAGTATGGATAGCGTTTACATAATCCCATGTTTCGGAAATACTCTTTCTGCCGAGCAATTCTTCTATAATCGATTGTGATTCGGTCATGTTTGTAGCACGGATGTTTTCACTTATAACCACCAGAGCTTTATTTATATTTTTTTCAGCCAGAGTTATGTCGCCGTTCAATTCGGTGAGAGTCAATTTTGTCTTTGATATTTGAGTCGAAGTCAAAGTCAAATTCGCTTCCAATTTCTTTTGAGTTAATTCCAGAACCAACAGAGTGTTTTTGAGGGTTTGAGCTTCTTTCGAGGTTGAATTGAGGAGGATCGAGTACTGCTCTATCTGATTTTGGATTTCCTCTATTTTTTTATTGTTATCGGCAATTTTCTGTCGCAACTCCTCCACAGACTCGGCAAAAACAAAATGGGAAATAAAAAAGACCGTCAAAAAAAGTAGGATCGCAAATAATTTTCTGTATTCTCCGAGAATTTTTCTAGGATTTGTTTGCATCAACGGGAATAGGAATACATAACTTGAGCGCCCTCTCTATGCGTTTCAGAGTTGTTTTCTTGCCTAAAATAGTAGCCAAAGTAAAAGGATTCGGCGATTTTTCTCTGCCTGATAGAGCATAGCGGAGAGGCCAGAGGACGGCTCCCCTGCCTTGATTTTCGGCGTACGGCCAAACGATGGCTTTGATATTTTCTTCGTTCCAATTTTTCTCCGGCAATTTTTCCAGTTCAGATTTAATAAAATCCAAATGATTCTCCGCCGAAGACAGATCCGGCTCTTCTTTCCATTTGAGGGACAGGCAATCATATTGTGGCTCGGAAAAATAGAAATCCAGATCCTGCGCGGTAATCATATTATCTATATCGGAGTACGTTTCTATCCTGTCTATAATCACTGGAGCTATTTTTTCTATAATTTCATCTGATATTTTCCAGCCTAAATCTTTTACCCTTTCCAAAGACTCTATGCGCCTTTTTAATTCCTTCTCAAAATCCTCCTTTGACAATCTTTTTATGTGTTCTTTGTTTATCCAGCGCAGTTTTTTCTCGTCAAATACGGCCCCGCCCTTTTGAACTTTGGAGAGATCGAAAGCGGTGACGAGTTCGTCTAGAGTAAAAATTTCCTGTTCGGTTCCTGGATTCCAGCCGAGCAGAGCCAAATAATTGACCAATGCTTCTGGCAAATAACCTTTTTCTCTAAATTCACGGACCGATATCGCTCCGTGTCGTCCTGAAAGTTTTGACCGGTCGGCTGCGAGGATGAGAGGTACGTGGGCATATATAGGTTGAGGCACTCCCAGAGCTCGTTCTATGAGAATCTGTCTCGGAGTATTTGAAACACCGTCTTCTCCACGGATGACATGAGTGACTCCAGACAGAAAATCATCGACAACCACAGTAAAGTGATATACCGGATCATTGATATCTCGAGCGATGACAAAGTCACCGAGCTCGGTGGTGTCAAATTCGACATTTCCTCGGATGAGGTCGGTGAATTTTATTTTTATATTTGGATTTTTAAATCTAATCACTTCTGCTCTCTCCCCTTCCCTTAGATTTTCTTCTTTTGAGATATACGCTTTGCCTTCTCTTATCAAATTTTCTAAATATTTTTTATAGATATTGGTTCTCTCTGATTGATGCCAAACCTCGTGATTGTCATGCGATAAACCTAGCCAGTGTAGAGATTTGATGACGTCTTTTTCATATTCGTCTTTTGATCTGGCCTTGTCCGTGTCTTCTATGCGAAAAATAAAAAAGCCTCTATTTTGCCGAGCATACAAATAATTAAAGAGCGCCGTCCTGGCACGACCAATGTGCAAAAAACCGGTAGGACTGGGAGGAAATCTGGTTACTACCTTCTTTCTCCTAGAAAAAAAGCCTGTTATATGGCGAAGCATGGCTCTAGTATACCCTCTTTTGAAAGCTACTAAAAGCAAAAGGAAAGCTCGCGTGGAGACGCCTGAGGAGCGACGGCGACGAAGCCGAGGATATTTTCTAGCAAGAAAATATCCGTGCTCCACAAGAGCTTTCCTTTTGCTTTTATTTTTACTTCACATGCGACAAAGCAATCCGTATCACTTCCCTGGCGATAGTGTGAGCAGCATCACGATGGGCGAAACGCATGGCGCCGGCTTTCATTTTTTTCTGAATATCTGAACTGTTTACAATGCGATCTATCTCCGAAGCCAAGACATGAGGCGTGAGATTTATTTCCTCTATGACAGAACAAGCGCCGGACGCGGCATAAGCAAAAGCGTTGGATGTCTGATCATGACTGATCTCTTCGGGAATCGGAATGATGATAGAAGGAATACCCCAGATAGCAATTTCAAATATTTGCGAACCAGCGCGAGAAACTATGAGAGAGGCGGCGCCACTAGCCATCCTCATGGCGAGAGTATTCAGATAAGCAAACGGCTTGTAGCGATCACGGTTTTGACTTTCATTCAAAATGACACTGGCCGTATGGGCAATCTCTTCGAGATTGTCTTTGCCTGTCTGGTGGATAATATGATACTTCTTCACCAATTCTCCCAGAATATCGACGATAGCTTCGTTTAGCCTTTGCGAACCTTGGGAGCCGCCGAGAATTAAAATAACCGGCAAGTCACTGGTGATTTTCAAAAATTCACGAGCCCCGTCATGTGCCGGCTCCATCACTTCGCGTCGGACAGGATTGCCCGTAAAAGCCACTTTTTCTTTTGGAAAATATACAGCCGCTTCTCTGTATGAAATGGCAACCTTTACAGCGAACTTGCCCGCCCACAGATTGACTCGTCCCGGATGAGAATCAGACTCGTGAATAATGACCGGAATACGCAATAATCGCGCGGCCACGAGCACGGGAAAGCTCACATAGCCACCTTTGCTGAAAACGACGTCCGGATATATTCTCCAGACGCTTATGACAGCGTTTACGATACCCAAAGCTGTTTTTAGGGCATCCACAATGTTCAGAAGCGAAAAATACCGCCTCATTTTGCCTGCATACGACCTCTCGAATATTATGCTGTTTTCAAACAAAGCTCTCTCGTCATACTGCTTTGGGCCCATGTAATAGAGAGCCGGCTCTATGAGCTTTTCTGCTTTGGTTATATTTCTGATCGATTCCGCCACGGCAATGATCGGATAAAAATGTCCGCCAGTACCGCCACCGGTGAGAAGAATTTTCATATGAGAAATTAGTGCGTTTATTTTACCATCTTTGCGCTTTTGGAGATATTTAATAGTATTCCCGCTTCAGCCAAAACAAACAGCAGGGCTGTACCGCCTTGGGATACAAAGAGAAGCGGAGTACCGGAGAGTGGTATGACGCCGACCATAGAGCCTATGTTTACAAACGATTGAACAATAATATACGTGACAATACCCACGGCAAAAAATGTGCCAAAAGGGTGGTTTGCGTTTCCAGCTACTTTGAGGACACGCATAGTAAAAAAGACAAATAGAATGATGAGGCCAAACGATCCTACGAATCCGAACTCTTCGGCGGCCACGGCGAAAATCGAATCACCCACCGGCTCCGGCAAGTAATTGAATTTCTGAATGCTCTGGCCGAAACCTCGGCCGGTAATGCCGCCGGATCCTATGGCTATGAGAGATTGCTGTATCTGCCAGCCGGTAGTGAGACTCTGGGCTCCAGGATCGAAAAAAGTGATTATACGTGCGCGTATATAGGGTCTCTCGTAGACAAGCATGGCAAAAACCAGTCCTCCCGAGAAAACAAGCAGAGCGATATGCCTCCATTTCCCTCCTGCCACCACGAACATGGAAATGAGAGAAATGGAAACGACGATGAGAGTATCAGTGTCTTTTTGCATGAGACAGAGAGCGCCAACAATAGCGAGCATTATGAAAAGAGGCAAAAATCCCCTCTTCCATGTTTTTACACCTTCTTTAACCAGAGAGAGCCACGCCGCGAAATATATGATGGCGGCGATCTTCAAAACTTCCGACACCTGAAAAGAAAAAGAGCCTATGGAAAGCCACCTCGTAGCCCCGCCGTGCGAGAGACCCACGTGAGGGAGAAAAATAATAATGTTCAAGACAATAGAGAAAGCAAAAATCAAAAAAGCGAGCTTTCGCCATTTCATATAATCAAAAATTGAAAAGATATAGAGCAGAGCGAGACCGGGAAGAAGACCGAAAAATATCTGTTTGAAAGTGGCGGAACCGAAATGAACCGAATCGCGCGCCAAGAGGCCGAGGGATGCCGACAGAAATATGAGAAAACCGGCTCCAACCAAGAGGAGAATGGAGATGAGCAGTTTTTTGTCGACTGATATTTTTTTCATATTATTTTGCGAAATATTGGAGAGTGGCTTTGACGATAGCGTTCAAGTCTTTGAATCTGCCTTCATATGAAGAACCGAGAATAGAAATAATGATTGGATGATCGAGGCCGGCATTGAAAGCCAAGACGACGTTGCCTCCGGATAATTGAGTATAACCCGTCTTTGAAGCCAAAACGTTCGGAATTTTTTCCAGAGCTTTGTTTGTATTGACCGCATCATGGATTTTATTTTTCGAGCCGATGTTTATTTTCGAGAAGGAAGTAGCTTCAATCATGTGGTAATTGGTTTTCAAAATTTTTTGCATCAACATGGCCATATCTTTGGCTGAACTATATCCTCCAGAGAGAGTTCCGGAGACATCCAGTCCGGATTGATTGAGAAAATAAGTTTCAGACAGACCGATTTCACGAGCCGATTCGTTCATACGCTCTATAAAAAGAACTTCCGGAGAAGTAGTGGAACTCAGAGCCAGTTCAGCCCCGGCAATGCCGGCTATCGCTCGAATACCGTCATTGGAAGAAACGACCAAACTGTAATCAATCAGCTTTTTTATATTCCATTCTTCGCCGGGAAAGAGCCCCGTATCCCCTTCCTCTCCCACATCATCGGCAGTTATGCGCACCAGCATATAATCAGGTATCAATTTTGAAGCGGTAAAAACAACCATCAGTTTGGCCAGAGACGCCAGAGGCCATTGGAGTTCCGGCTCTTTTTCAAACAAAACTTTGTCGGTGCTGACATCGAGGACGTATGCCGATTTTGCTTCTATAGATACGGACGAGAAAATATGGTCGGCGTTTTTTTCCGTGATCACCTCATCATTCACCGCAATTTGTTTCACAAGATAAATCCACCATAAAAACAGCGCTATCATGAGCGCTATGAGCGACATTTCCACCAAAGTTAATTTCTTTTCAGCATTCATTTTTTTCTTCCGCCCTTTCTTCTCCGGCGGCAAAATTTTCAAATTCAGCTTTTACTGTAACATATTCAGGCAAGTCCTCAATTTTCGAAATACCCAGATGAGCGAGCAAACTTATAGTCGGTTTGTACAAAAAGCCTCTGCCCTGCCCCAAAATACCTTCTCTCTCCGTCAGACGCTCTATCAGTCCGCGGATGAGCAAATTGCGCAAAATAAAAGAAGAATTAACACCACGAATATAATCTATTTCAGAGCGTTTTATCGGATGCTTGTAGAGTATGATAGTGAGCGTTTCTAGACCTGCCTTGCCGAGATCGCGAATGAGTTCGTCCTTGGTCAGTTTTTCAATAAAACCGCTCGCCTCCGGCGCTGTGCGCATTTCTATCTCATCGCCATTCGAAATGACACGCAGACCGCGATTTATCAGAGAATATCCGAGTGAAACAAGAGCGTTTTCCCGTTCCCCTTTCGTACAATCTAGAGCCGTTTCCGCTTTCTTTTTTGTCATAGGTTCGCCTTTAAAAAAAAGCAAAGCCTCCAATTTGGATTCCAGGTTCATGCTATGAATTATAACATTTGTATGCGCAACGTTTTATCAATACTTTGGCACCCCGACATTTTCGGTCTCCATATGAATGTCGTCAAAATGCTTTTCTTGACGGACGCTGATAATGCCCTGCTTGACTAATTCAAGCATGGCTAGAAAACCGACGATGATATTTACTTTTTGGCCTTTGCCGGCGATACTGGTGAACTCCTTGAAACTTATTTTTAGACTGGCCGAAACTCGTTTGGTTAGGTTTGTAATCATTTCCTCCAGACTTATGACTTTATCCATGATTATTTTCGGCAAAAACTCCTTCTTTGGTATATTGGAGAGAACGCGATTGGCGGCTACGAGCAAGTTTGGCACCGTCATACTCTCATCAGGAGAAAAAACCGGCTCCAGTCGGTGCTCGCCACGGGCAAAGAGCGGTTTTTGGCCCCAGAGAGATCCTAGAACACGTGAAAGTTTTCTCATGCGTTCATACAGACGCAAACGCCGCTCCAAATCTTCTATAGAAGCCTGTTCCTCCGTAGTCAAATCCAGAGTCGGCAGGAGAGATTTTGATTTTATGAGCAGAAGCGTCGAAGCGATGAGCACAAAATGGGCGCTGTCGGAAACAGGAAATTCCGACAGATTTTTGACGTACGAGACGTAATCGTCGGCTACTTTGGCTAGGGACACATCGTTCACAAAAAGCTTTCTCTTTTCTATGAGATCGAGCAGAAGCTCGAGCGATCCCTCAAAATGTTCCTGTTTGACGGTGAAAGACATATTTCTGGGAGATTTATTAAGGATTTAATCTTTTCACGTCTCGCGGAATATATGTTGCCTCGCGGACATTTGGTAGATCGAGAATCTTCATGATGAAACGGCCAGGGCCGATGCCTCCACCACCATGCGGAGGACAACCATATCTGAAAAAGTTTATATAATCTTTGAGCGGCTCGAGCTTCATGCCCTTTTCAAGAGCTTGTTTTTCGAGTATATCCACACGATGTTCGCGCTGAGCAAGTGTTGTTACTTCTATTCCCCGATACATGAGGTCGGCACGACGTGAACGATTATTGTCTTCAGGTAAACGCATATGATAAAAAGCGCTCTTTGATTTATGGTATTCCGTGACGAAAACAAAATCATGATTGTACTTTTCTTTGACATATTCCGAAATAGCCCGTTCTTCTTCAGGAGAAAGGTCATGATCTTCGGGCGACTGTACATCGCGCTTTTTCAAAATCTTCTTTACCTCTATAATCGGAATGCGTGGAAACGGTCGAGTCGGTAATTCCAAGTCAAGCTCGGGGAATTCTTTTTTGACTTCTTCAAAACCCGCGACGATCATACCCTCTTCCGCATCCATAATATCGTGATGAGACTCGACATAAGCAATCTCGAAATCCCAGCCGGTAAATTCAGTGATATGTCTCGTTGTGTAAGATTCTTCCGCACGAAATACAGGTTCGACCATAAACACTTTCTCAAATCCGGACGCGATACCCATTTGTTTATAGAATTGCGGTGATTGAGCGAGATATGCTTTCCTGTCAAAATATTTTACTTCGAATACAGATGCGCCTGTTTCTGACGGGGTACTCATAAATGAAGGTGGGTAGAGTTGAATATAATCGTTTTCGTCCCAATATTTCCTCATACCTTTCTCAAGCGCTGTCCAGACTTTAAATATTTTCGCTTTCTCTGGTTTACGCAAATCAATCCAGCGATAATCGAATCTAATCGGGGCTTCTGTCTCTTCTCCGCCTTTTTTTATGACGACAGGGATCGGCAATTCTGGATCAGCAACCGAGAGAACATTGATAGTGGACACTTCTATTTCAACTCCACCAGATGCCTGCTCTGATTTTTTAGCAAGACCAACTACTTCAACAACAGATTCGAGAGAGAGGTTTTTGGCTGTTTCAAACACTGGACTATCCTTGAGAACAACCACCTGAATCGTTCCTTCTATATCGCGAACAACCACAAAGATTATTTTTGACTGTACACGCAGAGCATGGACAAAGCCATGCACAGTCACCTGTTTGCCTGCATGTTCTAAAACTTTATTTGTATGTAATGATGATTTCATTTTACGTAAGTGTCACTCCTATATTTTTCTTTGTTTTTGAGAGAGTCTCATTCGCCTGATTTGCCGCCATTTTTCCTCCTTTTTCCAGAATTTTTATGACTTTTTTGCGATCTTTGGCGATTTTTTCACGACAATCGCGCAGTGGTCGAATAAAATCCTGCAAATCTCTGATCAGCGCTTCTTTCAATTCTCTGTACTTTCCCTGCTTTGCCGTATAAAGCCGGTCCAGATAATCCTTGTCACGAATCAATTCATGGATGGCATAAACATTTGTCGGAATATTTGAACCGGAATCGGTGATGATCGCCATGACCGCTCTTCTGATTTCATCATCTGTGGCAAAGAGACCTATATCATTGTTGTGGCTCTTGCTCATTTTGCGGCCATCTGTGCCGGGCACGACCTTGACATCTTCCAAAATAAAAGGCTCCGGTATTTTGAAGGTCTCGCCGAATATGCGATTGAATTTTTGGGCCGTATCGCGAGTGTATTCGACATGTTGTTTCTGATCTTGGCCCACGGGCACTATGTCAGTATTGTATAGCAAAATGTCCGCGGCCATGAGCATAGGATAATTGAACGTGCCTACAGAGATTTCCCGATCTTTTGCAGAAGCATCTTTGAATGCGTGCGCCCTCTCCAGATACGGCATGGTTGTTATGGTGTCAAAAATCCAAGCCAGTTCGGTGTGAGCGGAAACATCGGATTGTTTGAAGAGAACGCACTTTTTCGGGTCGAGGCCTATGGCCAAATAATCTATAGCGAGTTCAATAATATTCTCGCGCATCTCGACGGCATTCTGAATAAAGTTGAGCCCGTGATAATCGGCAATCATAAAATAACAATCGTATTTACCAGTATTCAAAAGATCCACAAACTGCTTCATGGCCCCGAAATAATTACCTATATGCGGTCGGCCGGTCGGTTTGACGCCGGAAAGCAGAGTTTTCTTGCTGTTTATTTCTTTTGCTGACATAGAGAAATAGTAGCAAAAATAGAGCTTTTATGAAAGTATAATGCGACTGACACATAAATATGAAAAAAGGCTATTCCAAACCGCTGCTCGGCCAATTGATCCAAAAAATCGCTCCGCGCATAGGCGCGCGCATTGTCATTGAGCCTGAATGGAACATCGTCGGCCAAGTGATTTATAAAAGTGGTCAAAAGAGATATTTCAAATATTCCAGCCTGGACCTGAACACTCAAGCCGCTTCAGAAATTGCCAAAGACAAAGGCTATGCCGATTTTTTTATGAAACTGATGGGTTATCCGACCATTCCGGGCAAAGTTTTTTTCTCCGACAAATGGGCACAGGCCATCGGTTCTAAAGACAATCTGAATGCGGCCTACAAATACGCTCGAGAACTCGGCTTTCCCCTCATAGTCAAACCGAATAGTGGCAGTCAAGGCGTAGGTGTCGCTCTAGTTTATAACAAAAGTGAATTTTACTCGGCTATGCGTTTTATTTTTGAAGGAGACAGAGTGGCCGTGGTTCAAAAATATATTCGTGGTAGAGATTATCGTGTAGTGGTGCTGGATAACAGGGTAATTTCCGCTTACGAACGTATTCCTCTCAATATCGTAGGCGATGGCAAGTCTACAATCATGACTCTGCTCAAAAAGAAACAAAAAACGTTTCAAAAATCCGGCAGGGATACTATGATTAGGCTCGATGACGTCCGAATGACGCAAAAACTTTTCCATCAAAAACTATCTTTCAGTTCAATACCGAAAACCGGCGAGCAAATTTTTCTCTTGGACAATGCCAATCTCTCCACAGGCGGCGATTCTGTAGATATGACGAGAGAAGTTCACCCCGAATTCAGAGATTTGGCTGTACGTCTCACTCGCGATATGGGATTGCGACTCTGCGGTGTGGATTTGATGATTGAAGATGGCGACATCAGTCAAGCGCCAAAAACTGAAAAAACAGGAAAAAAATATAAAATCATAGAAATAAACTCCGCTCCGGGACTGGATCACTATATAAAGACAGGCGCTGAACAACAAAAAATTGTGGAGGAACTCTATCTGGAAGTTTTGAAGGGGATGGAGTGAAAGTCAGATTGTTTTTAGTTCATATTTCCATCCTGGCTGCCACTTGAAATGACTAGTGGTAAGTGTAAGAAGAGGCACTTTGTTTATAAGATGATCAAGACCATATTGAGTCGCACGATGTCCAATAATCATAACTTTCTTATCATTGTAGTTTTTAAGAAGATCTTTGAGAAAATCTTTCATACGAGCTGTCGTTTGAATATAACTTTCACCGTGAGGGAAAGGAATCTCTACTCTCCGTGGTTTTTCCTTATCAACTATTTCACTCGGATTTTGCGTAAAGTCTCCATAATCACACTCACGGAGCCGGGCATCTCTAATAATCAGCCATTTGCTACCAAAACCAATCTCAGCACTTTTGTATGCACGTCGCAGATCAGAACAAAAAATTGCGTCAAAATGATCTTTTTCATACCTCTCACCCATTTCTTTTGACTGCTGTATTCCAAGTGGCGATAAAGCTACATCGTTATAGCCAGAAGACAAATGTGCTTCGTTGTCGAACGTTGTACCATGGGCTTCAAAGATTATTAAGACCATAAATAGATATTTTTAACCACTCTCATTTACTAAAATTCTTTTTGATCTCCCTCGTTCATTATTATGAACTCAATCCCTGCTTTAGTGAGTTCTTGTTGTGGTAAACGATGTGCGGGTCCGAACTTACCGGAAACAAGCATTCCATCATGTACTGGAAAAACCTTTTTTGGATTAAGTTTTAATCCATAATTAATTATTTCTGTAAGAGTTGCCCAAGGGCCTGCAACAGGAAGTGCGAGCACATCGATCGACTGTTTTGGATCGTAGAAAGAATCTCCTGGATAGAAAAGCTTTTTACCTATGAAATACGCGGTGTTTTCCACAGGTTTCACTGTCTTATACATTTTCCAATGTTCTTTTCCGAATCCTGCAATCTCTATACCAGCCTTAACAATAGACTGACCATGATCAACTAATATATAAGGTATTCCTTCTTTATCGAGAATCATTCCAACAGAAGTATTTGTGACAACTTGAGCTGTGGGATTGTTCACTAACACTTCTTTTAAAGAATCAACATGTAAATGGTCTACATGTTCATGACTTATAAGAATGACATTGATGTTCTTTATTGTAGATTGTTTTGTTGAATAACTACCTGGATCGGTAAGAATAATTAATCCGTTTTCTTCTATGAGTAAGCAACAATGTCCGAGTTTTGTAATTTTCATTATTTTTTGAAGTAATTTATTACTCCTTTAATCGTCACTTTCTCCTGCGTGCCTTTTGCCAAGTTTTTTATGATTATCATACCCTCTTTGGCTTCATTTGGACCATACAAGAGAACATACTGAATACCTCTGTCGCTGGCGTATGAGAGCTGTTTTTTGAGGTCCGTAGGTTCAAAATAGAGCATGGTATTTATATACGCTTCTCGAAGTTCTGTGGCAAGTTTTAAATAATCATCTGCGAGAGATTCGTCAAAGTTAACAACGAGCACTTTTATGATAGTTTTCTGTTCTTTTATGAGTCCCAGTTCTTCCAGGGCGGAAATGAGCCTGTCCAAACCTATAGAAGCGCCTACTGCCGGCACCGATTTGTTTGAAAACATGCCGATCAGATTGTCGTATCTGCCGCCAGACAGAACGCTACCGAATTGCGGAGCGCGAACGAGACTAATTTCAAAAATCATGCCCGTGTAATAGTCTAAACCTCGAGCGATGGAAAAGTCTATGACAAATTTTGCTTTGGGAGCCAGAACCAGAGCTTTGGCCACCATTACCGAAAGTTTATTGAGTGCGTCTTTGATCACTGGAAAAGATTTCTGGGCTGTACCGATTTTTTCTATGTCATTTATTTTCGTCCCGGCAAAATTAAGGGTGGTTTTTATATCTTTTGCCGAGAAATTATTTTTCTCCAATTCTTCCTCCACGCCCTGTTTGCCGATTTTGTCTATTTTGTCCACCATACGGATAGCAATCTGTTTTTGTTCTGGTGAAAGTTTGAGAGAATCATAGAAAACAGAAATAATTTCGCGGGAATTGACGCGAATGACAAAATCTCCATTTCCCAAGCCGAGTTTACACAATGTGTTCGCGCTCAAAGCTAGGATTTCAGCATCGGAGAGAGGACTGGTCGAACCGACGATGTCGGCATCGCACTGATAAAACTCGCGAAAACGACCTTTTTGGGTGTTTTCGGCCCTCCAGACGGGACTGATTTGATAGCGCTTGAAAGGTTTTTTTATATCGTTATCGTACTGCGCCACCACTCGGGCGAGAGGTATAGTGAGGTCATAACGCAGAGCCACATCGCGACCGCCATTGTCTCGAAAGCGATACATGAGCTTGTCGCCTTCATCCCCGTACTTTCCCATGAGAATTTCAGTATATTCCAAAGCCGGCGTTTCGAGCGGCTCAAAACCAAACGTCTCAAAAGAGGCCTTTATTGTTTCGATCATTTTCTGCCTCACAATCTGCCGCTCCGGCAAAAAATCGCGAAATCCCTTCAGTGTGCGGGGTTCTATTTTGGGCATAGTTTTACTTGTTTATATTATCATACTGAACGCATTTCATTGAGTTCAGAATAAAAGGGCCGATACAGATCAGCCCTCGTATCTGACTTCAAAGAACTAACTACACAACAACCGTCCCCATCTGAATACAGTCCTTGCCGCCGTGAACTGCCTTGTCCCTACGGGCAGTGACAATGATGTCGGCGAGATCGCGATTCACATAGTGAGCCGTCACTCGCATAAACCAATCCGCCGAAGTCTGCAGTTCGGAAGAGCCATTGTCTCCCCCAAACCATGAAAACTCCTGCGGCTGATTTACCACTTCTTCCTGTAGAATCCAGTTCATGTTGGAACCGCTCGCCCGAACAAGAGTGGCATCAAAATCGGAATCGGTTGAGAAAACAGTTCCCTTCATGCCGCTTGAAACCGATTCCTTGAGAACGTATCGCTTGGTCGCGACAAGTTTTCTCACCAAATCGATTCCGGCCGCTTTCCGTCCAACAAGAACTGTCTCAGGAATAAATCCCCGAACCAACTCGAGGAATTCTCGATCTATGAAGGCATGAAGAATCGACTCGAGCTTGTGATCCTTTTCATCGTTCCGTAGAAGCGCAAGCGCTCCTTTGGAACCAAAAAACGGCTTGGGAGGGATGACAAAACGGACGACACCGGGGTGGTATGACGGACCGATTACCCGATAGAGATCTGGTTTCTTGTAGAGAAACGGCAGGTCGAGAAAGAGACCTGACTGTAGCATATCGCTCGTCGCTTCCATTTCCGAGAAGAGACGGCATTTCACCCCATGAGATTCGATTTCGCGCTGGGCGATCTCAAACTCCGGAATGTAAAACCTTTCCTGGTCGGCGTAAAAGATTTTAACCACCTCCTGCTTCATCCGCTTAGCGTCTTCAGCGATGAGTTTCACTACACCGGGCAGAGTAGTCGATCCGGGATACAGAGCATCCCGAAACCTCATGGCGAGAGTCGAATACCCGACACCATGTTTGTTGTGTCCGTCGATTTCGGCTATCCGAAACCGACCCTCATTGTCCACCATGAGATCAAGCTTGAGCAGTCGCGGTATATCGCGAATACGCATCCCATGGAACTCATGATAGACACTCGGAACACCTGTCGTGAAAACCCGCCTGATCTTCATCCACATCCCGCGGTGATTAGCCGACTGATCGTGAGCAACGACTGCGATGTGCGAAAGCCCTCTCAGACATTCGTTCAAGGCGACACCTAGCCCCTCGAGTTCCCTCCTTTGCGCCGCCGTGATCCGGTAGACGGAGGGTGAGAGCAGAAACTTATGAGTTCGCGCTCTTTCGCCCCGCCAGATGCCGGACGTATCGATGACAGACTGCAATTTTGGCAATATATCGTGCATATTTCTATCCTCCCTATTGGATTGTTTAAGAACATGTAGCCTCGAGACATTCGGGGCTACTGTGCAGGCTCATCTACTCAAAAAATTCTCTTGGAAAAGCACGCGCAACAACCTCGATGTAAAAATCGGTGTGATAAAAATGCCAATATGTAAAATTTTGGATGCTAGTTTTCATAGAGTTTGAGTATGCGTTCCAATTCCGTAACATTTTTTATTTCGAATTGGGCTTGTTCGACGGGAAAGGTAGAAATTTGGGAAGCAAAAGTTCCTTGCAACACTCTCACCGTGATGAGTTTGAGTTTGTTTCCCAAAGTTATCTCTCCCTTGATACTATCTCCTACAATCATGACGTTTTTGTCTTTGCCTATCATGGAAAGAAAAAGCTCCTCGTTTTTGTTGTCGGTAAATTCAATTCGTTTAAAGAATTTCTTGATATTAAAACTATCGAGCACATCTTCCCTGCCTGGTTCGTTTCTACTTACAAGGAAAAGTTCGTTTGATTTTGCGAGGCGTAGGAGCATGTCGAATACTCCTAGAAATAGTGTTCCAGTCTCTGGGTCAAAAATTGTTCTATTGTAGTCAAAAATTATTTTCATAAGAGAAAACCAGCCCCGGAGAGGGCTGGTTTCTGATTTCATTTCCGCGATACGAATTTAAACACGCGACATAAAAGCAGTACAAGCCCTCTCTGGGATTGCGTGATAATGCCACATAAAGGCCGTATTTACTGTTTTTATGAATATGGGATTCATACCTACAAGGTATCAGTGTAGGTTTTAATTGTCAAACCCTCTCTATTCAAAGCTTGTAAGTCTTATCATCCTTATGAGAAATAGATTTTATTGATATTCCATAAAAATCCTTTTTCAAAATAATTCTCGTTCTACCAATTCTGATGCGATAAAGATTATCGTATCCTTTGAGTTTTTTAATGTTTAACCCCATCCAATCGCCCACTTTGACGCGTTTCAAAACAAGCAGTATTGACTCCCGTTTTGATTCTTCCATTTTTGCCAGAAATTTTTTTATCTTGTTCACGCAACTTTTCTAGTGCAGTAATTACTTCTCCAATAGACACCCCATTTTTTCTAATTTTTGAAAAATCAACGATCGTTTTCCACACACCTTCATCACCCCATTCGTCAACTGGGGTAATTTTGAATACCGGTTTTGACTTTTTTATTACGAGAAAAGACTGGCCTTTTTCAACCTGTGAAATGTAAGCATTCATATTTTCGCGCAACACTTTGAGACCTATGATGTTCTTTGTTTTCATACAACCAAGTTTAACTTAAGATAAACTTATAGTCAATATAAAAAACATTCTTCCCCATCTAGTCCAAACCAAGATGTGTATATTATATCATCAATTATTGTGAAAAAAATCTGACTACACCCCCTCCTTTCTGAGTTCTTCCATCGCCCTCTTCGCCTCTCGGGAAAGTTTTTTTGGCATGGTGATATGAATATGTACCAAAATGTCCCCGCGGTGGCCATCACGACCGCGAGCGGTGGTGGGCACGCCACGGCCACGGACACGCAGAATTTCGCCGAAGGCCGTGCCTTCTGGAATTTTGAGCAGAATGTCGCCATCGAGAGTTTTGAGAGTATGAGTAGCGCCGAGTAATGCATCTGAAAGCTTCACGTCTATATTTGTAACCAAGTTGTGTTTTTCTTTACTCCATATCGGGTGCTCTTTCACATGAACTTTTATGTAGAGATCCCCCGACTGGCCGCCAGAGACCGCCTCACCGCCGAGAGGAAGCCTGATTGTTTCACCATTCTCTAGACCGGCCGGAACTTTTACTTTTATTTCTTGATCGCGATCTGTCACGCCTGTGCCACGACATATGGGGCATTTTTCTTCCGGTTCTTTACCAGAACTATGGCAAGTACCACAAACATGACTAGTCTGAAATGAGCCTATGATAGATCTTTTAATTTCCGTCACTTTGCCTTTGCCGCCACAAGTGTGACACGTTTTCATTTTACTACCCCTTTTGGCGCCAGTGCCGTCACATTCAGAACAAACAGAAGTTTTGTGGATTTTGAAAGTGCGTTCCACACCGAAAATGGCTTCGGAGAAAGGTAATTCTACATCCACCGATATATCGGCACCACGCCTAGGCCGAGAAGAACGCCTCGAACCACCGCCAAACATACCACCGAGAATATCGCCTAGATCAAAATCTTCAAATTCACCCTGACCAAATCCACCCTGCTGAAAACCGTCCTGATTGAAGCCGGAAAAATCAAAACCAAAGTCGCCCGCGCTGAAGCCGGCGCCTTGACCATAACCGCCGTAACCACCACTTACACCAGGACCGGCAGAACCAAACATATCATACTGTTTGCGTTTTTTTTCGTCAGAAAGCACCGAGTATGCCTCGTTTGCTTCTTTGAACTTCTCCACATTGCCGCCCTGCTTGTCCGGATGATACTCATGCGCCATTTTTCGGAAAGCTTTTTTTATCTCGTCCGGCGACGCGTTTTTGTCCACACCGAGGGTTTTGTAATAATCTTTGGACACTTGTTTCTATGGGTCTGGTGGTATGAGCTGGAGGAGACTCTCGGAACGCGACGGCGCGAGAGCGAGCTGATGTGCCAGTAGGCACATACAGCGTGCTCCGACAGCTCATACCACCAGACTTTTTATTTACTTTTTCTCCTCATACTGCGCATCCTTCACATTCCCCTCGCCACCTTCGGGACCTTTCTTTTGCTCTCCTTCTTTTGGCACCGATTGTCCAGCCGACTGCTGTGCCTTCATCATAGCCTCACCAATTTTCTGCATAGAACTAGAGAGTGCCTCCGTTGCCCTCTTTATGGTTTCAACATCCGTTCCCTCCCGAGCCGCTTTTAGATCAGTCACCTTTGCTTCTACATCAGATTTTATATCAGCCGGGACTTTGTCACCCGCATCTTTGAGGGATTTTTCCGCCGTATACACCATCTGCTCGGCGATGTTACGGGTTTCCACTTCCGCTTTTTTCTTTTCATCTTCGACCGCATTTATTTCGGCGTCTTTTTTCATACGCTCTATGTCTTCTTTTGTGAGACCGGACGAACCCTGAATTTTTATAGACTGCTCTTTACCCGTAGACTTTTCTTTTGCCTTTACATTCAAGATACCGTTGGCATCTATATCAAACGTCACTTCAACCTGCGGAATACCGCGCGGCGCGGGCGGAATACCACCGAGAATGAAACGACCAATTGATTTATTATCCCGAGCCATTGCTCTGTCTCCCTGCACAACATGAATTTCCACAGATGTCTGACTGTCCGCCGCTGTGGAAAAAATCTGAGATTTGGAAGCTGGAATAGTGGTATTTTTTTCTATCAATTTTGTCGCCACACCACCCATAGTTTCAATACCGAAAGACAGAGGGATAACGTCGAGCAAGAGGACATCTTTGACATCGCCTTTGAGAACTCCACCTTGAATAGCCGCGCCTATGGCGACTACTTCATCGGGATTGACGCCGATATGAGCCTTTTTTTTGAAGTAGTCCTCCACAGCCTTGACCATAGCCGGCATGCGTGTCTGACCACCGACCAGAATGACTTCGTGGATTTGGTTCAGTTTGAAAGGTGAGGCCTCCATAGCGCGTTTAGTGATAACCATGGCGCGATCGATAAATTCGCTAGTGATCTCTTCCAGTTTTGCCCTAGTCATTTTCTTTACCAAATGCAGAGGACCATCGGCGCCCACAGAAACGAATGGAATATTCACTTCCGTCTCCATAGACGTAGAGAGCTCAATTTTAGCCTTTTCAGCGGCATCGTCGAGCCTCTGGCGGGCCAGAGCATCTCTGCGCAGATCCACGCCGTTTTCCTTTTGGAATTCATCCGCCAGCCAAGCCATGATTTTCTGGTCTATATCTCTGCCACCGAGATGCGCGTCGCCGTCGGTTGATTTCACTTCTATGACATCATCGCCGACTTCGAGAACGGAAATATCGAACGTCCCGCCACCAAAGTCAAAGACGACGATTTTTTCATCTTTCTTTTTGTTGAAGCCATAAGCCAGAGCGGCCGCTGTCGGTTCGTTTATGATGCGCTTGACGTCGAGACCGGCAATTTTTCCAGCGTCTTTTGTCGCCTGGCGCTGAGAATCATTGAAGTAGGCCGGCACGGTTATAACCGCTTCCGTCACGGATTCGCCCAGACGCGCTTCGGCGTCGGCTTTCATTTTGCCGAGGATCATGGCCGAAATTTCTTCCGGTCTGTACCATTTGTCGCCCATTTTTACTTCTACACCGCCGTTCTGGGATTTTCTAGTTTCAAAAGACACGGCTTTGGCGTCCTTTTGCACAGCCGGTTCATCAAAGTTGTGTCCGATAAAACGTTTGATCTGGAATATAGTGTTTTTTGGATTTGTGACCGACTGTCTCTTTGCCACGACACCCGCCACCCGCTCGCCTGTTTTAGTCTGAGCGATTATGGATGGTGTGGTGCGCATACCTTCGGCATTTTCCAGAATTTTCGGCTCACCGCCTTCCATCACCGCTACGGCTGAATTTGTGGTACCGAGATCGATACCGATGATTTTTGACATGAATTTTGAGAATTAAATAAAGTTTGATAAAAGACAAATAAGAACGTCAAAAAGACGCTCTCCGGGATAGAAACTTTATTTGATGCTCGGAGCGCGGGCTAGTTGGCTCGTCAAAAAATCCAGAGCATAAAAAGGCGAAAATATTTCGTATATAGTCCGAATCGGCGTTTCGCCAAAGATTTGAGTTTTGGTATTTTCCAGAAGTAAAACCGCTTCTCTATAAACTGTGGAAAAAACCGTATTGGCATAAATCAACTTTGTACCCAAAAATTTAACTTCCAAAACACCCTGCACGGCGAGTATGGCGAAATACACCAGAGCCTCCGCTCCATTTGCCAGCGTTATTTTGCGAGTCAATATTCGTATGTCGGGTTTCGGTATGAGCATATTTTTAGCAGATAAAAAACTAAGTTATCTGGATTGTACACGAGTTATTGGTTTTCCGCAACTACCACCTTGGCTGGCTTTATCAGTTTTGAACCTAGCATATAACCTTTTTCTATAACTTGTAAAATAGTTCCCGCTTTTGAAATATCCGCTTTTTCAAACCGAACGGCCTCATCACGCATGGGATCAAATTTTTCTCCCATAGGTAAAACTTCTTTTAAGCCGTTTTGCTCTAGGATACCTCTGAGCTGGCTATAAATGTGCTCGACGCCCGTTCGCCAATTTTTGTCTGCTTTCTCCCAAACATCCTTGCTTGCAAAAGCTATTTCAAAACTTTGGAGTACGGACAGGAGCTCTTCGATCAACCCCTCATTGGCCATAGTGCGAAATTCCCTCATCATTTCTTCCGTACGTTTTTTATTGTTCGCAAAATCAGCCTTGGCTCTCTGCCAGCCAGCCAAATATTCATCCCTCTCGGCTGTCACTTTTTCAAGCTCCGTTTGGGGAGTCCTTTGGATTGTCTCAGTTTCTACAGTTTTAACGGCTTTGACGGCTTCGTTTACTTTAACCTGATTTTTCTCGTTTTTAATCTCCTTTTCGCTCATATGAAATGATTTATCTATTCTAACATTATGCTTCAATTTTAAGCGTTGACATATTATACAAAAGCTTGTAGGGTGTCAAACAGGTCAGCTCATCCGGCGGCTCGGTGAAGCAGGCCACGTCAAAAGAATTAGTGGAAAACGTCATGGAGAGAAGAAATTTCAAATTCCGGCTCCAGTTCCGTCTCCAGACGCGACAAGTGAAACCAGTCTAGTTGAAATGACGACGCTCGAGAAAAAAGTCGTCGAGCTCAAAGAGCAAATTGAGAAGCTCGAAAAATTGAAGGTCGAGTACGAAAAAGCATGTATAAGGCTCTCGACTTGCAACTCTGAAATTGAGGAGCTAGAACTGGCACTTGCAAGCGCCCGCGGACGCCGTGAATTACTCTGGAATGAAGTCGGCAAGCAGAAGGTCTTTATTGATAACATAGTCTCACCTCCAAAAGTCTCATAGGAGACAAAATCAAAACCGACCCCCATTTTGGCGGCCGGTTTTTTCTTTCGCGAGACTCATTAACGCTTACTCCACTGCGGAGACTTGCGGGCTTTTTTGAGACCGAACTTTCGGCGTTCTTTGGCGCGAGGATCGCGTTTGAGGAAACCGAGTTTTTTTAATTTTTTGCGCAGTTCAATATCATATTCTAGAAGAGCGCGTGATACGCCGTGGCGCAAAGCTTCCGCTTGGGAATGTATGCCGCCGCCAGAGAGCAATGCTGTGACTTTGAATTTTTGAGCAATTTTTGATTGCACTAAAGCAGCTTCGGCTATCATGCGCATTTCAATAGTGGCGAAATAATCAACCACATCTTTACCATTGATTAAAATAGACTGTTTCGACGCAGGTGTGATGCGGACGCGGGCGATGGCCGTCTTTCTCCTGCCTACTGCTTCAAAATATTTTGTTTTTATTTCTGGTGTAGTGGTCATTTTTTATTCTTTTTTCTATTCCGTAACAACCAGATTCTTTATCATTTTTGCCTGAAGTTTGTTTTTTGGTAACATACCTTTGACTGCTATGCGGAAAACTTCGCTCATACCCTTCCTGCCTATCAAATGTTCGAGCTTTGTATCTATCAGACCACCGGGGAAGCCTGTGTATCGGCGATAGATTTTCTCTTGCTTCTTTTTGGTTGTCACATCCGCCTTGGCCGTGTTTATGATACGCACTTCCACATCGGCCACGACGTTCGGAGCATAGAAAACGGAAGTTTTGCCGGCCAAAATTTTGGCGGCGAGAGAGGCCACTCGGCCGATCTTCTTTCCCTCTGCATCTATTGTGTGGATTGTTTTCATACCAATTCTATGCGCGCCATTTTTGCGCCGTCTGATTTGCGCAGAGGCAGTTTTATGACCCGGGTGTATCCGCCCTGGCGATTTTTGTGATCTTTTGAAATAACTTCCACCAGTTTTTTGGCCACCGTTTCATCGCCGATTTTGCTAGTAATCAAACGGCGATTGGCGAGCGTATTTTCCTTGCCTTTGGTTATGAGCGGTTCGATATATTTGCGTAGTTCCTTGGCTCGGGTTTCGGTCGTGGTAATGCCTCCATGTATGACAAATGAACGAATGAGAGATTTGACTAGAGCTGTCCTCTGCCCCTTTTCTCTGCCCAATGTTCTATATTTGTCGTGATGTCTCATGTGTTTCTAGAAAAACTACACTATCATTATTTTAGAGTAATACCAAATTCAGATAGAGCTTTTTTGATCTCCTGAATACCCTTTGGCCCCAAACCTTCGACATTTTCTATGTCTATTTCTTTCTTTCGAACGAGACCGCCCACCGTACGTATATTGGCTCCAGCCAGAGCATTCGATGTCCTCTGCGACAGACTCAGAGTCTCGATGCGGGTTTTCAAAAATTCCGTATCCAACTCTTTCTTTGGAGCACTGCCAGCCGACTCTGCTTTTTCTTCCGTCTTTACTTCTACAGGCTCTTCTTCTTTGAAGCCGACAATAGCCTTGAGATGACTGATCATGGTCGTAATGGATTTCTCCAGAGCCAGGTGAGGAGTGATAGTACCGTCGGTTTCAATTGTAATTTTCAAGCGGTTGAAGTCGGTTCTGTCACCTATGCGCATATTCTCTACTTCATAATTGACGCGCCGTATGGGAGTGAACGTGGCGTCGAGAGCGATGGTGCCGATATCAACGCGCTCCTTTTGCAAAACATCTTTTGACACATAGCCGAGACCTCGAGCGACCGTCATCTCGATGTCCAGTTCCGTACCCTTGTCTGTAATACTTGCTATAGGCAATTCAGGATTGAGAATTTCAACTTGACCGGGAAATTTTATATCGCCGGCCGTCACGTTCTTTAAGCCTTTTATTTTGATGGAGAGAGTTTGAGGCTCGTCCGTAGTCATTTTGATACGCAAACGCTTCAAATTGAGCATGAGAGTGATGACGTCTTCTTTGACGCCCGGCAGAGTTGAAAATTCATGGCTTACTCCGGCGATTTTCACATGAGTTATAGCCGTACCGGGGAGAGATGAGAGGATAATCCGGCGCAGGCTGTTGCCGAGAGTATGCCCGTAACCCGGATAGAGACCATCAATTTCATATACACCCAAAAAATCTTTTTCGAGGACAATCTTTGGCTTTGACGGCACTACGATGTTTGTGTTAGACATATTTTTATAAATTAACCTATCTGCTATAAAACTCGATCACCTGCCCCAAGTTGAAGAGGTGTTCCGCCGAATTCCATTTCGGCAAACTGGAAACGGTGGCTATTTTCTTCTCCGCATTATACAAAAACCATACAGGCAAATTTATTTTCTTCATTTTTTCGTCATATTCTTTTAAAAAAGGCTTTTTAAAACTGGCGGGACGGATGGCGATTTTGTCTCCCACAGAAATACTGAAAGAAGGCACATTTGTGCGACTGCCATTGACCGTGATATGACCATGAGAGACCATCTGACGAGCTGCCAAACGAGTAGGAGCAATGCCTAGGCGATAAATGGCATTATCCAGCCTCGTTTCCAAGCGTTCATAGAGAGCTTGGACAGTGTTCGTTCCTTTTTTGATTGCTGATTCTTTGACGTACTTTTTAAACTGGCGCTCGAGAAGACCGTAGGTGTAGCGCACTTTTTGTTTTTCAAGCATAGCGGTGGCATACTCGCCTTTTGGCCGATACGGGCCTTTGCCACCTTTGCGTTCGGCGCGCAAAGCGAATTTCGGCGTTTGAGTCTTTTCAAATATATTGGCCCCGAGGCGACGAGCTATTTTGTATTTTGGTCCGTTGATCATAAATTTTAAACGCGACGAGGCTTCTTTGGTCGAGGACCGTTATGAGGCACCGGCGTCACGTCTCTCACGGAAGTGATGCCGACACCTCTGGTAATAAAACTCCTGACAACCGATTCACGACCACTGCCTACGCCCTTGATGACCACAGACACTTCTTTCAGTCCCATAGCCTGGCCTTTGCCAGCCAGTACTTCCCCGGCTTTGGCTGCGGCGAAAGGAGTGCCTTTTTTGGCGCCTTTGAAACCGAGGGCTCCGGCCGAAGAAGCGGCTAGAGCGTTACCCTTTACATCAGTGAGCAGGCACATGGTGTTGTTATAAGTAGATTGCACGTAGAGGATGCCGACATCTATTTTTTTATCATTCTTCTTCTCTACAATTTTATTTTTTTCCATATTATTTTATTTCTTTTCAGCTATTTTGCGTCCGGTACCTGCAGTTTTGCGTGTGTTTCCTCTGCGAGTTCTGGAATTGGTTTTGGTTCTCTGGCCATTGACGGGTAAACCTCTGGCATGGCGGACGCCTCTGTAGGCTTTGATGTCTTTGAGACGTTTTATATTTCCGGCCACCTCGCGTTTCAAGTCTCCCTCGAACTTGAAAGTTTCCATTACTTTTTTTATGGCGTTCTCATCGTCAGACGTCATCTCTTTAGATTTCTTGTCCGGAGAAATTTTGGCCTGGGCCAGAATTGTTTTAGCCCGCGATCGTCCGATGCCATAGATATAAGTCAGGGCGATTTCTATACGCTTTTCGTCAGGAAGGGTGATACCGAGAATACGCATTGGATGTATAGTCTTTGATTAAAAAAAAGCCGAAATGATAAATTACAATTGCGTGGCAATAACAAAAAAAGAATCCCTCGAGAGATGAGTTTCCATCCTAGCACACAAAGTTTTATCTGTAAACAGGCAAGTCAAAAAGAGCCTGAATGAGCCTGTTTGGGGTTAGCCCTGTCTCTGTTTGTGGCGTGGATTGGACTTGCAAACTATATATACATAGCCCTTTCTGCGGACTACCGAGCATTTGGCGCATTTCTTCTTTACAGATGATTTGACTCTCATGAATTTATTTTGCGAAATAATTAACAGTAATTGACAATTACATTCTCTGAATAATTCTGCCTTTGCCGCCATACGGCTCCAGTTCGATTTTTACTTTGTCGCCAATCAGTACGCGGATGCGGTTCATCCTCATTTTTCCGGCGAGATATGTCAGTATTTCACTGCCGTTCTCGAGTTTTACGCGAAAAAAAGTATTTGGCAGAGCCTCTGTGACTGTGCCGTTTACGCTGGGTTTTAATTCCTTCATGTAGTGACGTTCTACAGAATAAACTAAATAAATAAAAAAGTAAAGACTACTCCGCTTTTTTTATGGTAATATTTTCTACCTTACTTGGAAAAGAGCCGCGCCAGAACGGCCTGATGGATATGTCAGCTTTTTCTATCATGGGGAATTTCTGGAGAATGGGAATCACTTCATCCCGATTAGCGCCTCGCAGGGCGTCTTTGAGCAACATTTCATCATATATCCATTCGAATACCGGTGTACCCGAGAGAGAGAAAGAGACGCTCTGATTTGCGGCCGGGCGAAAATCCGATTTAGGAGTAAAGGAGATACTTTGAGGGTCTTTTATGGTAACCGCATCGTTCTGATAGCCTTTTATAATTTTGGCGGCTAGATATGAACTGAAGGCTTTCTTGTTGAAGACCGCCGCCGATAGAGTGCCTTCTACTTTGATCAGCACTTCTCTACCGGACAGAGACTCTTCCGGCAGAGATACAAAATCTACAGCAAAACTTTTGTCAAAGAAGAATTGATCGCTTGTCGTGCTTTCTTTTACTTTTTCGAGGAGCATAGTACGCAGTTTTGAGCGGATGTTTTCTTCGGTTTTCTTGCGATCGGCGTCAGCCACTACTTTCCTCACACCAGAAAATCCGCCGGCGAGCGCTTTCTTGGAGCGCGCGTAAAAAGCGACATACCGTGGGTCTCCTTTGAATCCGGGAATAGTAAAGTCTTTGAGGCCAGCATTGTATTTATCGCCCGATTCATCGGCGGTGATGACGGCTTCGACACTGCCGGGAGTAGAGCCAGACTTGCCGGGCACGGTGACAGAATCATTTATGCGGTATAAGAGGCCTTCGGGTGTTTCGAACCGGGTGTTTTTTATCAGTCTCTGGGAAACAGAGCTGTAGTTATTGTAAATCAGCACTGTACCAGTCGCTTTTTTATTGACTGTCTCTTCACCCTCAGCTTTTACTGTTTCAGTTGCTGTTTGCTTTACGGTCACAGTCTCAAAAGAAAGCACGCCGGAGTCTGTGGATTTTTTGGCGATATAGTCGCCGCCGACGTTTGCCGCCACCACTCTCGGCGACACCAAAACCGTAGCTCCATGAAAAACAGTGGAGATCAATATGGCCAGTCCGACGACAGCCAAGACAGAGAGACCCATCCATAATTTTTTCTTTCTTTTGCTTCCCCTCCTACTCGATGTATGATGCATTTCGAATTCAGCGCGGGCGCGACGTAGAGCTGTGATATGTGATTCTTCTTTTTCTAGATGGGACTCCTCTCTCTCGAGCTTGCGTTCTAGTTTTTTGACTTTTTCATAGACTTTTTTTAGAGGTACAGTCGTGGATTCCCCCTTGCGTGTTTGATCTGGGGAAATCGAAACACCCCTCATTGAACGGCCTCCTTTTGGCACTATATCTTGCATAGGGTTACGCGACATATTGTTTGGATGAATTATACGTTATTTTTTTTCTGATTCATAGATGCGATGTGCAAAGGCAGAGATGAGGGTAATTGGCGTATCCGAGGGAACGACATCAAAATGCGCGCTGGCAACATTGGAATTACTTGTGGTATTTCTCTCCAAAGTTTTTACAAAAAGCGGGGACAAATCACCGTCCATTGTGAGAAACAACTTTTGGGGCAAAAACATGCCGTTTTTTAACTTTTCCAAAACGGCGCGCAAACCGACGACCCACTCGTCCATAAAGCGGAGAATGATCGGTTCGGATTTCGCCGAGAAGTCCGCTTCTGCATGACCTGACATGTATAATTTCAAAAGAGAAACGGTCTGTTCTTTCGTCATATTGATATTTTCGGCAATGATCCCTACGACATTATTTTGTCCCCGAGGAAAGCTGGCGGATTCCGTTATGAGCCCGTCCTCTATGATAGAGACATCGGATATTTCCCCACCGATTCGGAGATGAATAAAGTCGTTTTCTTTCGGAAAGGCATCGCGAATGGCGCTATATGCAATGAGAGGAAAAGTGAGAACTTTTATATTTTTTGAAATATGCTCTGCGTGAGAAACTTCTATGGTTTTATCCAGAACCGATTTCGGCACGATACCGCTGAAATATGATATATCCGCCTCTCTGGCCCGCTTGCCGAATGGATCTCTGACGTCATACCCATTGAGGCGGGTTTGAATGATTCGGCGCTCTATGACAGAGAGATCTGCTGAAAAAACTTTACCCGAGCCGGTGACCTCTCTTTTAAATTTCCTTTCTTCGTCCAGCATGAGACTGTTCAATAGTTCATGGGTAAAGACAAAAGACTTATCTTTTTTTATGGACAAAGTTTTGGTTTGGGTAGCCGACCACGGCGAAGAAAAAGAATAGAGGACTCGGCTTATTTTCACATGACGAAACTCGCTACCGGTGAGATGGGTGACGCCTTGTTTTATAATCTCTCCATACACTCTCTTCAAAACCTCGATCATGTCGCGAAATAGCTTGTCTGGGTCAACCGTCGTCTGATGAGGAATAGCCTCGTGTATAGAGTGAATCACGCGGACAGGTTCGCCACGAGCTAGTTTCAAGAGCCCCGCCCCCACCGACGATGAACCTATATCAAAAACCAACGAGAGCTCCGATTTTGGAGAGAAGATGGACATGAATATATTATACATCAAACACACAGATCAAATAAAAAGCCCGCACCAGAAAATCCAGTGCGGGCAGAGAGAGACATGAATACGATCGTAAACATTTTTTCGGTCATCTCCCAAAAGAACAAATTAAGCTGCCGCCACGTCGTCGGAACTTTTCTCGGGCTTGGCCACCGCGACCTTCTCTAGCTTCCACCACTCGTCAAAGAGGAAGTTGACGAACTGGGACACCGTCCGCCACATACCCATCTTGCGGATGTGGAGGTCGTTGTACTTCATCACCCCGCGGACAACGCACTTGGTTGACTCATTCTCAAAGGTGTAATTTCCCTTCGAGTCCTTTGTGAACGTGCCTGGCACGAGCACAAACGTTTCCTCCGTCGGTTCGCCACGATTGACGACAAGAACGGGGTACGAGTGTTTCCTGCGGAACTCTTCCATATTCGCCCGGAGCTTAACGCCCCAGTCCGACCCCGGACGCTTGAAGAACTGATCCGCCAAGAGATAGAGCGCCTGCCGAGCATCCGGATGCCAATTGGCCACCTCATTCTTGCGACGACGCGGGAAACGACCATCGGCGAGAACATGCGCACCGCAGAATTTCCTCAGCTTGGAATCCTTGGAAAAACGACGAATATCTTGGATGGCAGTGATGAGCCGTGCCGCGATCGCCGGGCCGATACCTTCGATCGGTTCAAACACCTGTTCCCAGACATCGGTCGCCTCGACGGCCTTCAGAAGCTCGCGATTTGCACGGGTCTCTTCGGTCTCGAGCGCCAGCAGGATCATGTCCGTCGCCTTTTGAGCGTCGAACTCCTGCTCGATTGCACCTTCGGGAAACTGGCCAGCTTCGTTGCAGAAGATCTTGCCAATGAACCGCTGGCGGAGACGCGCCGCACACCCCATCCGAGCTTTCATCGTGTCGGAACGCAAACGGTAAAGCTCGCGCACCATCACAATCTTGCGATCCCGAACGAACACTGGAGTGAAGAAGGCTCGCTCCGTCTGAACGAGTGTTGCAAGGAGGAACGCATCGTCATCCTTCTTCATCGCACCACGTTTCTCCTGAAGTATAAACGACGCGATGCGCTCGACCACAGCGCCAACTTTTTCACCTTGGCGAGACAGAGCGAATGCGAGGTAATCCCCGTTTCCACCAAGCGCCATGGCAACGACATCACCCTGACGTAAACCTTCATACTCCGCCGGAACCTTTTCAGGCTTACCGTCTGAATCGAGCTTGATGTGGTGCTTGGCCACCTGCGAGATGTCTTCTCCTAGAGCGATCTTGCGAAAGCTCGTGGGAAAACGGCCAAGCACGAAGTCGAGTTCGGCCTGTTCGTCGGGAAGGTCCAGGAGGAGTTTGAATTCTCCCGGACCGAGGATGCACACTTGCGTCGGACGAGCTTCGCCGTCGGCAGTTTGCTTGATGCGTGGACGGATGCCCACTAATCGAACTGACATAGAGCTTGCGCTCATGGTTTTTTTTGGGTTTGTCTAGCACCTTTCGGAGCAAGACGGGTTTTGGTTTCGTCCTCAGCTAAAAGCCTCGGACATGAAAGTAACAAAGAGCTACGGTATGATCAATAACCGAATCGTAAACAAAGATTAAGTCGACAATACCGAAGGAATCTAATTCCCTTTGAAACTCACTTTTTCAAATGAGCTTTAAAGGAAACCTCATGCGGAGAGATAATAGGCGTATCGTAAAAACAGACCGCAACTCGTCCGTACCGCATGAGGAGAGGATTCCTATTTGAAAGGTCATGAACTTTTTTATACAACACCATTGCCATCGACCACAACAAACAGGAAATTGGTCTGCCTAAAGAGCCAGGCCGGTAGACGAATTACAAGAGCCGCTTCGACTCAAAAGGCAGAAAATCAAAGAACTGCGGTAGAGGGTCATCGCGCGCTTCGTAAACAGGGCTGTTTTCGACCCTCTACCGGACCTAACCCAAAGGTTTGGTCAAATTGAGAAATTGGTCTGCCTAGAGAGCCAAGCCATGATTCGAAAATCAAGAACCTATCGGCTCAAAAGGCAGGAAGAGTTGGCACATTGAAATCGTCCAACAACCTACTTATCGCCAGCATTTCCTTATAACATTTATCAAAAATTATGTCAATACAGCCTTTATCCTCCTCACTCCTGCTGAAACCGCTTCTTCTTTCTGGATTTTGAATGTGCCGAGAACGCCTGTGTTTTCCACATGCGGGCCACCGCAGAATTCTTTTGAATAGGCTTTGTCCATAGAGTCACCTATGTAATAAACAGAAACGACATCACCATATTTGTCGCCAAAGAAATGGAGAGCGCCGGTTTTGAGAGCTTTTTCTTTTGGAAGCTCAACACGACGCACATTTAAAGCGGCTTTGATTTGTTTGTTTACAATATCCTCTACTCTCTTCTTTTCCTCATCCGTCATCTTGGTCGTATGAGTAAAATCAAAACGCAAACGTTCGAGTGTGATATTTGAACCTTTTTGGAAAACATTTGTTCCGAGCACTTCGCGAAGTGCCTGATGAAGCAAATGCGTCGCCGTGTGATACTTTATAGACATTTCCGAAGTGTCGCCGAGACCGCCTTTGAATTTTTTCTCCGCGGAAACGCGCGAGAGCTCCTGGTGTTTCTTGAACTCGGCGTCAAAGCCGAAACGATCAACTTTTATGCCTTTTGCTTTGGCCAATTCAACCGTCATGTCTATGGGAAAGCCGTAACTTGAAAACAGAGTGAAAGCCAAAGAACCGGAAATGTCGGCTTTTGAGACTTTTTCAAATTCTTTCATGCCGCGGTCCAGGGCATTGGCGAATTTTTCCGATTCTTTTTTTATCTCATCAACTATAAATTTTTTCTGGGAGGCGATATTCGGATAGATTTTTCCGTAATTTTCCGCCATCATGCCGACAAGCGATTCAACGGTGGCGCTTTCCAGCTTCTTTGCGTCCGTGTTAAAAACCATCCTCCGGATGAGGCGGCGCAGGACATAACCCCTGTCCGTATTGCCCGGCAAAACCCCGTCGGCTATCATGAATGTCGTCGCGCGGATATGGTCTGATATGATGCGCCGCCGGCGCAGGTCCGAAGCGAGAGTTTTTGCCACAGTCATAATCGGCGAAAATATGTCCGTATCAAATACATTGTCTTTATTCTGGAGCACGGCGCACAATCTCTCAAATCCGGCGCCGGTATCCACATTTTTCTTTGCGAGTTTTCCGACTATCTTCCCGTCTTTTTTCTCATACTCCATAAAGACATCATTCCAAATCTCGACGACCTCTCCCTTCTCATCGGCTCGGTCATACTGTTCAGGCGACAGATCACCTAAACCCTTTTCGGTCAGATCATAAAACATCTCTGAACATGGGCCAGTCGGTCCCGTCCAGGTGTCTTTGTCCTTCACCGCCGGCCACCA
>CAZVHT010000035.1:0-21763 GCA_964627275.1 uncultured Candidatus Saccharibacteria bacterium | reverse complement strand
CTTTTGAACAACCGATATTGAACCTTCTACACCGGTGTTAATGACACTTGTCGCAGTGCCGGTCGTGCCGGTCGTACCGCCAGTCGTACCGCCAGTCGTACCGCCAGTTGTCATAGATCCGCTACCGTTAAGTGAAGCTCTCGTGAGAGGGCCGACATAACCTGTCGCAGAGATACCTTTTGAAGTCTGGTACGCCTGAACAGCCGCCTTTGTGATTGAACCGAAGTAACCCGTTGCAGGGCTGACTCCGACCTTACTCTGGAGAGCCGTAACATCAGCACCCGATGAACCTATTGTGAGGTCGCGAGTGAATGACGCTGTAGCGCCAGAAGTAACCGCCGTTCTCGCTGCAGCTGCTTTGTCAGGAGAAATGATACCGAGACTAATAAACAAATCAACGAGCTGTGACAAGGTCATAGCCTGTGCCCCTGCCGTTGATGCACCAACTGCGACAAAGATCGTGAGAGCCATGGTGAAACCAATGACTACTGCAACAATCTTCGAAGTTTTTGTAATTTGCATAATTTGTGTGTACTTCTAATAATGATAGTAATAACTGACTTTTATAATCTTTTGTCCAATCCGTGCTTCGACAGCAACGGAGTGAACCCGACTATTCTCGGCTTTATTTTCCCGAGCGATTTGCTTTCAAGGCTACTCAAAAACTTACCATTCAGACTGTTTGAAAACAAATCGCTCGGTTCGACACAAAGCCAGAGATAGTAACCGAGTAATTATAGGGCTTTAAGCAATACTGCGCAAAACCCTGTATGTGGATAACTCTGGAAAGGGTGACAATACCAAGACTGTATAGTATAGAAAAACAGTCTAAAAAGCAAGAGAATAGGTACTCCAGCGCCTCTCTCCCTCTTTTTTCAAGACACCAGAGGCAACCATGGCCAAAAGCTCTCTCTGGATGGTTTTTTCGCTACAGCCTCTGATAGTCTGGCTAAAGTCCTTTATATTGAGGCCGCTTTTTTTAGAAAGGAGCTTGGTAATAATGGTTTTTCGGTCATTTTTTGGCAAATATTCAACTTTGCGGAGAGAGGATGGAGTGTCAATGGCTGGAACCCTCTGTATGATTTTTTGAGAATGTCCTTTAGAAACAGCATTGGACGATGTATAAAGGACATTGCTCGTTTCAATACGAGAATCTTTGTCGCTTTTGAAAGAATTTTCCTGTATTGATACAGAGGTTCTCTCAAAAAAGTTCGGGTTTAAAATAACGGTTTCTTCGTTGGCTTTTTTGTTTTCATCCTTATTTATAATAGCCACCAACTTTTCAAACTCTTGCTCTAAAACATTGTAATTCATCTCTGAAATAAGGCCACTTACATGAGCTATTCCGGAAAGCGAGACAATCTCGAGCGACAGTGCTTGATATTTTTTTAGGAGCTCGCGCCGTTCGGACAGAGACACTGTGGCAAAACTGGTATTGAGGGAGAGGAGCTCCAGGGCAAATCCACGAATTCGCCACTTCAATGGTTCATTGTCCTTTACAAAATCAGTGATCATATAAATAGCCGCAATCAATTTTTCTGTCTTTTTGTATAAGAAAGCAAAATAAGAACCTTGACCAAACACTGAAAGAGCGTTATGAGAACGTTCAATTGCCGTTTCTGTTTGTTTATTTTCTTCGGTCTTGTTTTCCATAATATGGTTTTAAAATAAGGCTAAAAATATGTCTGTTAGGTTTTGTCCTTTTTGTCCTTTTGATATTACGTCCTTTACGAAAAAAGTCAATAGGTCTGTCCATTATAGACTTGCTATAAAGGACGTAAAGGGGGTCTCGCAGGTTCAACACGAAAGAGATGTTTGGGCAATCCTCTCGTAATCCTCCATATCATCACATGATATAATCACTTATATGTCGAAGAAAAAAACCGAAAACGGATTCTTCCCCAACCTCTCGAGCGAAACCGTAGGAGGGGTATCAGCCATAGTCTTTTTTGTGCTCGCCATATTCACCTCTCTCTCTATCTGGGAAAAAGCCGGTATTGTCGGCCATTATATATTTTCCGGTCTTTCTTATCTCATAGGTGTCGGCTACTATCTCTTGCCTCTCATATTTATTGTGCTCGGAGTGACATTTCTGCGTAATCTCCATCGCTCATTTGACAGCGCGAAACTATACGGTTGCATTATTTTTTTAGTAAGCACTTTGGGCATAATTGACATCGTCTCCCCCAGCTCGAGTGGAAAAATAGGTTTCTATATCGCTTATCCCCTAACCAAACTCTTTGAAGAAACCGTGAGTCTCGTTTTTCTATCCGCTCTGGTGATTATTTCTATATTGATAGCATTCAACGAGGAACTCGACATAAAATCGCTCTTTTCACGCAATAGAGAAAAAGACGAGGACGCAGATGAATATGACGAGGACGTCGACGTAAGGCTCTCTATGCCTCTCGACGAAGAAATCAAAAAGGAGGAAACGAGAAATAATGATTCACAGAAAAAAGAAATTGCTTCAGAGCAAAGCAAGAAAGACAAACAAAACCTCAAAATCGCTCTGGGCATAGGCGATGATGAGACAAATTTTATCAAATCAAGCTCGCGAGTGGGCGACAGAGCCTATATCCCCCCCCCACTTTCCATCCTCGAACGCGACAAAGGCAAACCGGTGGTGGGCGACGTAAAAGCCAACGCCAATATTATAAAGAGAACTCTGGCCAATTTCGGCATAGACGTCGAAATGGATGAAGTATCAATCGGTCCGTCCGTCACTCGTTATGCTCTGAAACCTGCCGAGGGCATAAAGCTCTCGCGTATCATAGCTCTGCAAAACGATCTGGCCTTGGCCCTGGCGGCTCATCCATTGCGTATCGAAGCGCCTATTCCCGGCAAATCTCTGGTCGGCATAGAAATACCAAATACCATAAAGACAACTGTGGGCCTCGGCACTCTCTTTTCTGCCGAAGAATTCCAGAGTTCTGAAAAACCGCTCCTAGTTTCGCTCGGCAAAGGCATTTCTGGAAAATCCCACTTTGCAAATATTGGCAAAATGCCCCATCTACTGATTGCCGGCGCTACGGGATCCGGCAAATCGGTGACAATCCACGGTCTGATTGTTTCTCTGCTCTACCGATGCTCGCCCGAAAAGCTCAAAATCATCATGATAGATCCAAAACGTGTTGAACTCACTATGTACAACAAGATTCCCCATCTGCTCACGCCGGTCATAACCGACCCAAAGAAGGCCATACTGTCTCTCAAATGGGCGGCCAAAGAAATGGAACGACGCTATAACATCCTAGAGAAAAACGGCGTGCGCGATATAGATTCGTATCATAAAAACATATATGAGCCTTCAAATAAAAAAGTGAGTGTGAGGAGAAACGGCGAAAAAACAATTGAAAATCCGGGTCCCGACCCTATGCCTTTTATCGTCATAATTCTGGACGAGCTGGCCGACATCATGTCTACCTATCCACGCGAGCTGGAAGCCGGCATCGTCCGCCTCGCTCAAATGAGCCGCGCGGTTGGCATCCATCTCATACTTTCTACCCAGAGACCTTCGGTCAATGTCATAACGGGGCTTATAAAGGCAAACATTCCCGCCCGCATAGCCCTGCAGGTCGCTTCACAAGTGGATTCTCGCACCATTCTCGACACCATAGGAGCCGAAAAACTGCTTGGCGCCGGAGATATGCTCTATCTCTCCGGCGAAATGTCGAAACCGACGCGCATCCAATGCGCCTTTATATCGGAAAATGAAGTAAAGAAGATTGTAAAGTTTCTGGCCGATAGTCATATCGAGGAATTGACCGACGAAATAAATCTCACAGACAATGCCATCAAGAATGACAATGCTATATTTTCGGCGACACTGGATGACGACACCGATGTCGGGGAAGACGATGATTTGTATGATGAGGCAAAGAAAATCGTTTTGGAAGCCGGCAAGGCATCAACGTCATATATACAAAGGAAGCTTCGTGTGGGCTACTCTAGAGCCGCGCGGCTCATGGATCTGATGGAGGAGAGAGGCGTGATAGATGCGGCAGACGGCTCTAGACCGCGTTCGGTTGTCAATACAGACAAAAACGAGACCGCTCCCAGCTCATCGAGAGCAGAAAGTAATCCACAGGCAGAAGAGAAAAATTCATAATTTCTTTATCTCTACTTTTTATACTTACAAAGGCCATGACTGACCGAAGGAAAATAAAGAGATTTTTGAAAATATTGACAGCCGTTTTAGTAGTAATTCTCATAGGCGGGTACGGCGTGTTTCGCGCGCAAACATTGGCAGAGGGACCAAAAATTAATATATCGGAACCGATAGACGGTTCGCTCGTGTCACAGTCGCTCCTGATGGTTTCTGGCACGGCAAAAAATATTTCGTTCCTCAACTTGAACGGCGCGCAAATTTTCACCGATGAGGCAGGATTGTTCAAAGAAAAAATTTTGCTTTTCCGCGGGTATAATATAATCACTCTCGAGGCCTCCGATCGGTTTGGCAGAAAGACAGAGAAATCATTACAAATAATATACAAATAATATGGCAAAGAAAGAAAAGAAAACAGAGATAAAAGACAGAGTAAAAGGCGACGATACAAAAGAAGTAACAAAAGAAACAACGAAAGAAACAGGGAGAGAGCGTCCAAATATAGAGGATACGCTCAATGCCATAAAAACGAAATTCGGCGAAGAAGCCATCATGAAACTCGGAGATAAACCGAGAGTTCACATAAACGCCATTTCTACAGGTTCTATCGGTCTAGATGCGGCACTCGGTATAGGTGGCGTACCTCGCGGCAGAATTATAGAAATATTCGGTCCAGAATCATCCGGCAAGACTACTTTATCCCTGCACATCATTGCCGAAGCTCAAAAGACTGGGGGTATATGCGCTTTTATAGATGCCGAGCACGCTATGGATCCGGAGTATTCAAAAAAAATCGGCGTGAAAATTGATGAATTACTGATCTCTCAACCTGACACGGGCGAACAAGCTCTAGAAATCGTCGAGTCTCTGGTGCGTTCAGGCAAGGTAGATGTCATAGTGATAGACTCCGTCGCCGCCCTCACGCCAAAAGACGAAATCGAGGGGGACATGGGTGCGAGTCATATGGGCAAACAGGCTCGTCTGATGTCGCAAGCTCTGCGTAAACTCA
The DNA here is from genome assembly GCA_964627275.1 of uncultured Candidatus Saccharibacteria bacterium. Lineage (GTDB taxonomy): Bacteria > Patescibacteriota > Minisyncoccia > Phycocordibacterales > UBA6065 > UBA6065. The sequence goes on along the minus strand of CAZVHT010000035.1, from coordinate 16,646 downwards.
CAGCCATCACCGCAAAGTCCAAGACCGTCGTTATATTCATCAATCAGATCCGCATGCAAATAGGCGTCATGTTCGGCAATCCTGAAACGACTCCGGGAGGTAAAGCTTTGAAGTTTTACACATCTGTCCGCCTCGACATACGTCGCATAGCCCAGATAAAAAAAGGCGAAGAAGTCGTCGGCGGACGCGTGAGAGTGAAAGTCGTAAAAAATAAAGTAGCCGCTCCATTCAGACAGACCGAATTCGATCTGATGTATAACGAAGGCATATCGCGCGAGGGAGAAATCATCGCCCTCGGCGAGAGCCACGGCGTCATTTCCAAATCAGGCGCCTCATATTCATATGAGCGAGAAGAAGATGGAAAGGGTGGTGAAAAACTTCCTCTCGGCCGTGGTTATGACGCGACCAGACAATTCCTAAAAGAGAATCCGAAAGTTGCCGGTGAAATTTTGAAGAGAATTAGAGAAAAATTGAAAGAAATCTAATAAGTCTCAACTAAACATCCCCGCTCATAAGGCGGGGATGTTTAGCACTTGGTTCATGGAATTTGTTCAAAGAACATCTGTCGCCACAATACAAAAATGGAGATAAAGAAATTATGAAGTTTCACGCAGTAGCTGTGGATAACTTTTTAGGCTAAAATGAAGCCTTATTGAGCCGTTTTTTATATCAACTTTTTATGTCACTCCTGGACTACAGCGAAATAACCGCCCGAAAATATATTCTCGTGGATGGAGAGCCTCATGAAGTTCTAGAGAATCACATTTTTCGCATGCAACAGAGAAAACCTCAAAACAAGACGAAAATAAAAAACTTGCTCTCGGGTCGCATTGCCGACATGACTTTCCATCAGTCGGACAAGGTAGAAGAAGCTGAAATAGAAACAAAAGAAGCAAAGTACCTCTATACGAGTCGAGACGAATATTGGTTCGTTGAACCGAACGATGCTTCAAAGCGATTCAAAATCCCCGAAGAGATTCTCGGAGTTAAAGCCAAATTTATGAAACCGAATTCTATATATGACGTCATGGTTTTCGACAATAAAATTTTCGGCATAAAACTCGACGCCACTGTAGATCTGAAAGTAGTGGAAGCTCCTCCGGGCGTCAGAGGCGACACAGCTCGCGGTGGCGGAAAACTGGTCAAAGTAGAAACCGGCGTTATGGTCACCGCTCCTCTCTTTGTAAACGAAGGCGACACTATCAGAATCAATACCGAAACAGGAGAATACAGAGAGCGGGTTTAAAGCAAGATGATAACAAAAGCGGCACATCTTTCTCGAGAAAGATGTGCCGCTTTTTTACTTTTATCTCGCTACATATGGAAGCAGTGCCATGAATCTGGCGCGTTTGACTGCTGTAGCCAATTTACGCTGATTTGTGGCACAGACGTCCGTGCGCTTCTTGCCTATGATGCGCGCGTGAGGATTGAGAAACTTTTTCAAAATTTCCGTATCTTTGTAGTCTATATGCTCAATATTATGCTGTTTGAAGAAACACTGCTTTGCCATTTTATAATGATTACTATTTATAACTGTTTAATTTAGAACGGAATGTCTTCCGGATTGATGTCCTCTGTCGGATACTCGATTGTCTCTACTGTGTCTTTACCATCTTTGCTTTTGTTTCCGCCTTTTGCCCCTGCTTCGCCTGTCGCCCCGGAAAAACCACCGCCACCCGACTTTTGGCCGAACTGCACGCGATCGGCGACGATTTCGGTGCGATATTTCTTCTCGCCCGATGTCTTGTCATCCCACGATCTAGTTTGCATCCTGCCTTCTATCATCACTTGCTGACCTTTCTTTAAATACTGCGCCGATGTTTCCGCCTGTCTGCCAAACACAACGACATTGTGAAAATCCGCCGCTTCTTGTTTGGCGCCATCTTTGTCTTTCCAAACGCGATTTGTGGCAACTCCGAATGACGCTACTTGAACACCGCTAGGTAGAGCGCGTAATTCCGGATCACGAGTGAGATTGCCTATAATGAGAGCTTTGTTGAGATACATATATTTATTTTAACCCGCTAGTAAGAAACCAAGTTGCTCATATTGTATCCTAGATGACCAGTTTGTCTATTGACTTGTCCAATTCTTCGGTGGATGTTATGGGTATTTCTTTTGCCTCTTTTACTTCTTTTATGTCGTCCGCCTTGACTGTTTCGCGCCTCTCCTCCGGCAAAATCTTTGCTCCATAGAGCGTATTTTCTCGCACTGTCTTTATGGTGAGATAACGCAAAATTTTCTCATCGGCGTCTAGGGCTTTTTTTATAGCCGTCGCAAAATCCGGCGACACTTCATATTTAATCCAGCCGAAATATGCCGTATCGTATCTGTGGCGAACCGAACCGATCGTCTGCACCAACGTATAGGCCAAGTTACGAAGTTTCGGGAACTCCTCGCTAATGGTCTTTGCCCCTACTTTCGAAAGTATACTTTTCACCTCATCAACTTCTTTGGAAAGTGATTCCGGTGAGACAGTTGGAACGATGTGATAACCCACCTCGTAGACGGTATCCGCCGTCTTCGTGTCTTCTGACATTGTTTTTTATATTAATGAGTAACGAGATATACACTAACAGAAAACGATTTTTTTGCAAGAAAAAGCCCGCGACGTTTACATCGCGAGCTAAAAGCCAGAAAGTCATTTGATACTGCTCTTTAAACCTAGGCTGTCAATTTAATTTGAAAAGCTTGAAAGCATTATCTACAACTTGTTTCCTGCATTCAATTGGATCCATTCCTTTTATGCCCGCAATTTTGTCTATTATATGCGTGACAAAAAGCGGTTCGTTTCTTTTTCCACGCTCCGGCACGGGTGTGACGTACGGGCAATCGGTTTCAGACATGATCCGGTCCATTGGTGTAGCTCTCACGAGCTCTGTGTATTGCTCTGCAAAAGTGACAACGCCTGTATATGAGAGATAAAAGCCTAGATCTAAAAATTCGCGAGCTTCTATAACCGTTCCGGCGAAAAAATGCACGTTCCCGCGAAGTTTGTCTCTGTATTTTTCTTTGTAAGATTTTAAAATATCCAGAACATCGCGATATGCGTTGCCACTGGGGCCCGGACGAACGTGGAGCATCACAGGCAAATCGAGTTCTATAGCCAGTTCTATTTGAGCAGTGAAAGTCTTTCTCTGCTTGTCGTGTTCTTCTAGACTCTGCGCGCGATAATAATCCAGACCGCACTCTCCTATTCCCACCACTTTCTTTCCGCCTTCTTTTGTGAGTTTTCGGTAAAAATCTTTGTCAAAAATTTCGCCACGAGAAGCAAACCCGCGTGAATCATCGCCAAGTTCTTCTTTGTCGTGAAAAGAAGCATTGGCATGGATAGGATGTAGACCAATGATGGCGTACACGCCTTCGGGAAATTCTCGCGCCATATCAACCGCTTTTTGGGACGTATTTTTTTGCGTTCCTACATTTATCATCCACACACCTGCTTTTAGCGCCCTTAGAACTACTTCTCTCCTATCCACATCAAAAGCGGAAAAGTTTGTATGAGCATGGATGTCTATGAATTGTGGTCGCATAAATAGAACTTATTCTCTCCTCAAGAAAAGAGGCGCTTTGGGCATTTTGTTTTCTTTTACGAGTTCTCTGATTGTCTCCGATGTTTTTGGCAATATCGGTTCGAGCAAAACACCTATGGTGTAGAGTCTCACGCACAAGTCTCTGATAATTTCTACGGCTTTAGTTTTGTCTGTTTTCACCAGTTTGAAAGGCACTTTTTCTTGAATCAATTGATCGGCGAAAGTTATATGTTTCCATATAATATTAGTGGCTACTTGAATATCAAAAGATTCCAGAGCTATTTTATAATCTTTTGGAACGACAACATCGGATATTTTTACCGGCTTTTCCAAGTTGGCAGTCGCCATCTTCATGACACGCGATACGAGATTGCCGAGGCCGTTTGCCAGATTGGTATTGTACGCGTTTTTAAAACGCTCCATGGTAAAAGAAGAATCTTCAAAGGGAGAGAGAGAGCGCGAGACGAAATAACGTAGAGCGTCTGTGCCGTATTCGTTCACGATAAGGAGAGGATTCACGACATTACCCAGAGATTTTGACATTTTTATACCCCCCTCTCCCGTCACAAATCCGTTGACAACGACGGTGTGCGTCGGAGGCAGACCGGAGGCGAGTAGCATCGCCTGCCACATGACCGATTGGAAACGAGTGTTGTCTTTGCCACAGTATTGAGTCGGCGTGCCGTTTTTCCAGAACTTTTCAAAATTTTTCTCATTCTCCGGCCAGCCGAGAGTGGAAATATAATTCACAAGCGCGTCAAACCAGACGTACATGATATGATCGGGATCATTCGGCACGGCGATGCCCCACGCCATTTTTGTCCGCAGGCGCGATATACTGAAATCTTCCAGCCCGCGTTTTATGAGCTCTCTTACTTCATTCATCCGAAAATCCGGCACTATATTGTGGCCGTGAGTATCATAAAGTTTCAAAAGTTTTTCGCCAAACGCGGAAAATTTAAAAAAATAATTTTCTTCCTCGACAATTTGTGGCACAGTATTGTGAATCGGACATTTGCCGATAACGAGTTCCGATTCGGTCTTTGCTTCCTCACAACCTACGCAATACTTTGTTTTGTAGTTTTTTTTGTATATGTAACCGTTCTCGTCTACCCTCTTCCAAAACTCTTGAGCGGCCTCTTCGTGATGCGGATCAGTGGTGCGGGTGAAATGTATGTCTTCCGTCATACCGAGAAGCGGCAAGAGTTTTTTGAAATTTTCCGCCGATTCGTCAACGTATGCTTTGACTTCCTTGCCGGCTTTGGTCGCGGTATCAAAAAGTTTTTGACCGTGTTCGTCCGTGCCTGTGTTAAAAAAAACTTCGCATCCTTGAATTTTTTTCCAACGCGCTATGATGTCTGCTCGTATGAATTCCAGAGCGTGTCCCATATGGGGTTCTGCGTTCACATACGGCAAAGTGGTGGTTATATAAAAAGGCTTTTTCATGAATTTTTGAAATGTGATCTATTAGACCAAGGACACTTTTTTCTTTTGGACATCGTCGAGAAATTCGATGAGCATGGATGACAGAGGCACGGAGAGGAGAATACCGAGAAATCCCGCCAATTTGAAGCCTACGAGCAGTGATATGACGACGAGAATCGGCGGCACACCGACGATTTTTTTGACAACCAGAGGATATAGGAGATGATTTTCAAATTGATGAATGATGAGATAGAGACCGGCGACGATGAAACCAGCCGAAGCGCCATTGTCTACATACGCCGCGGCCACGGCAGGAATAGCGGCGATAATCGGACCAAACAGAGGAATAGTTTCAAACAGAGCCGCGAGCACCGCGAATAGGAGAGCGTTGCGGACACCTAAAACCATGAGACCGAGATATACTAAAATACCGACGACCACGGCGAGAACGAGCTGTCCTTGCATCCAGAGACCAATTTTTGTCTGGGTTCTTTTCCAGAGATCGAGAACATAGTCCTCCCTCTTTATAGGCACGACTATGCGCAAGAATTTTTCCACCCCGTCTTCTTGGACAGCCAAATAGAAAGACAAGACGACAATGAGGATGAGGGAGAGCGCTCCGCCGAATACAGAGCTGGCCGAATGGACAAAACCGGCCGAGACATTCGATACCGCTTCATTCAGCCCGGAAATAATTCCTTTGACAGACAAATTGCCTTTGTCATTGATTACCATCGCTCGTGAATTATTTATACCATCTGCGACATTGGTCGCCGCCGTTTTGGAATTTTCGATCTGACTTTCACCGAGGGGATTCCACAGAGAAACAGTATCCAAATATTTCGGCGCTGAACTAAAAAATTCGGATGTGTCTTTTAGGAGTGTCGGAATGAATGTGTAAAACGCGCCGACAAATATGCCTGCCAATAAAACATAAACGACAATGACTGAAACCAGTCTCGGTATTCCCCGCTTCAAAAACCACTTGGCAAAAGGCTCGACGCAAGAAGCGACGACAACGGCCGTGATGACGACTAAAACAATGTCTTTCAGAACAAACAGGAGATATGTGAGAAAAATCAAAAAAATGCCGCGGGCAATTGTTCCGGTGGTGATTTCTATGGTTGGATTTTTGGGGGATTCAGACATGCATTCATGATACTACGCAGAGAGAGCTTTTGAAACTACTGATTCATCTACCAAATTTTTGATCAAAAAAAGAAACAATGTCTCTCAAAACCACCCTCTCCTGCTCGCCTGTATCCCTATCGCGCACAGTGACAGAATCAGCCTTTTCTATAGTGTCAAAATCTATAGTGACACAATGAGGCGTGCCGATTTCGTCTTGTCTACGATACCTCTTGCCTATAGAACCCGTATCATCGTATTCAACTGCTCCGAATTGTTTGCGCAGTATTTCATAGATTTCTTGGGCTTTCGCTACGAGAACTTCTCTATTCTTTTGGAGAGGAAAAACGGCGATTTTGACAGGCGCAACACTCGGAGAAAGTTTGAGATAAACCCTCTTTTCCCCACCAAGTTCATCTTCCATATAAGCTTGAGCGAGTACAGCCAGGACGAGACGCTCGACACCAAATGTCGGCTCTATGCAATGTGGGATAAATCTCTGTTTTGTTTCTTCGTCAAAATAAGATAGATCAACACCACTTTTTTCTGCGTGCGCCTTTAGATCATAATCAGTTCTGTATGCAATGCCGAGCAATTCTCGCTTGCCAAAAGGAAAATCAAATTCCGTATCAACACTGCGCTTTGAATAATGAGCTCTGTCGGATGCCGGCACTTCTATTTTATGGATTCCAGACTTTTCCAGACCGAGATCGGCGAGGAATTCCATCTGTTCAAGATATAGAGCATCAAATGTTTCCGCTATTTTCTTTTCATTTCGCGGGTCAACAAAATATTCTATTTCCATCTGCTCAAATTCGCGAGTGCGAAAGAGGAAATCGCGTGGGGAAATCTCGTTTCTGAAAGCTTTGCCTATCTGGGCCATGCCAAAAGGTAAAGTCGGATGAAAACTATCGAGTATATTTTTAAAGTTCACGAACATTCCTTGGGCGGTTTCGGGACGTAGATACGAGGTTACGGCTTCTTTACCTGCACCGATAGATGTAGAAAACATTGTGTTAAATTTACTCCCGTCGGCCATTGGATCCGTAAAACCAGATACATGTCCTGACGCTTTCCAGACATTCTGATTCATGAGAATAGATGCATCTACGCCATATATATCCTTTCGATCATTCACAAACCTCTGCCACCAAATGTTTTTTATGTTATTTTTCAACGCCACGCCGAATGGCCCGTAATCCCATGTACCCGCTAGCCCGCCGTATATTTCAGAACCTTGGAATACAAAACCTCGCCTCTTGCAGAGAGATATTAGGTTTTCCATCACTGTATTTTTTTCTTCTTTCTTTTTCATACTTTTCATACTATGGCTGTACAATCTCATTTCCCGGTTTCCAAAGCAAGTCTGTCGTGGTGCGGGTGGAAAGCGTCGGCGCGCTGTTTTGCAATGTCGCACCGGTGAATACATCCACGCCTACGATCTTTGCTTCACTCAAAATCTGCGGCGCTTCGCCTACTTGAATAATCGAAGGCTGGAGAGATATTTGGAAAGCCACCTGTTTGGCGCCGGAACCGATATCAGCATTGCGGGGCACTTCGCCGACTTGCCATGTGATTATACCGCCCGTGGGATTGTAGGAAATATCAGTATTCTCCGGACTGATTTTTCCTGTCCAAGTCATGTATGCGGGAAGCGACGCGCTGACTCGAGCCCCGATTATGATATTTGAAGTGTTTGTGACCGTCCAAACGATAGTATACGTGGTGGCCTGTTCTGCCCGAGGCGGAATAGGTCCTGTATTTTGGAAAGGTCCTCCGGATCGCAGAGAGCGGGCCGATAGAGCCAGATTGGAAACTAATTTTACCGACCGAGAAATGCCACTCTCTATTTGGTGAGGCGAACCGGAGTCGTCTATGCGGTTTCCTCGGCCGGAGACAGTGACCGTAATGATAGGATTGGAAATCGGCTGGCCGGAAGAGGCGTCTGTAGATCTGAAACTAAAACTTATTCTGCCGTCTTCCCCCGGAGCCATGCTATCAAAACCCGACACTCTGCCCGCTTCCCAGACTATAGTATTGGTCAGAGAATCATAGAAGCCACCGTCCGATACCGATACAGAATTTTTATCCAGAACGGCGCCGGATAATTTGGCCTCGATGCGAGTATTGGTGATTTTATTTTGACTGTTATTTGTCCAGAGAATTTCTCCCCGCACGTTCTTGCCCGCTTCTGTGGCGAGGTCTGACCTATTACCGTCAAATGTGAGATCGAGACCGAGAAAAGGTCGTTCGATTGTAAACGTATGAGCTCGAGAAATGATATTGGTAGCGATTTCCCTCTCATTTGACTGGCTTTGAATACCGATATTGGCGTGAATCGTCCGCTCTTCCCCATCTTGTCCGTCAGTTGTCGCTTTCATAGTTATAATTTTCTTTGCGCCCGGTGCCAGATCGCCGAGACGCCAGACATTTTTGCCATAGGTTGAAATGGGATTGGATGAAATAACAGAAAACCCAAACGGGTATTCGAGAGAAAGCAGCAAATTTTTGATGGGGGCCTTGGTGTTGGAAGCGACAGTGACAGAAATATCCGTTGACTGATTTCCGAACACTCGGTCGAGGGCGTCGATGGACACGAGCACAGGTGAGGAGGAAACAGAGACATTGTAGATTTTTTCTTTATAGAAAATGGCATTGGAATCGGCAGTGCGGTATTCGGCGGTAAACTTTATGCTCTTTTCTTCGCCTTCTTCACCGAACATGAGAGATGAGAGAGACTTCTCCGCGATAGACTGTGATTTTATATTGCCGAGAGACAGACGCAGGCGACCAATATCCTTTTCGGAGGTCAGCGGGTCTTTTGAGCCCGGAGGATATTCGACGATCAGGTCCACCAGTTCTATATCGGTGGCGTTTTTATTCAAAACGCTCACTCCGAGATTGAGAGGCTCTCCGCCGGCAACAGAAGTCGGCCCTTCTATGAGAATATCTATGTTGTCTACGGAAACAAAATTTCTGCCACCGAAGAATGTATATGCGCCGACAATGATAGCCAAACCCAAAAATACAAGCGCGGAAATGAAAAATAATTTGTAGCTGCGCCTGCGTGCGGGAGAGATAATTGATAAGCGTTCTGGTTCGACATTGTTTTCGCCCGGCCAAGATTCGGGTATGGTATTTTGACTCTCGTGAATATCGTGCCGTATTGGTTCGTTGAAAGTCTGCCTGCGCGAATAGAGAGCCTTCTTCAGACGATCCAAGGGAGACTTTTTATCGCTTTCAAACATGGAAATAGTATAACAAAAACACAAAAGAAATGTCCGTGTGGAGGCTTTGGAAGCGCGACGGCGCTGGAAACGAGGAAATTTTTCAGTAGAAAAATTTCCGTACTCCACACGGACATTTCTTTTGTGTTTTTGTTATAAATGAGTTTCTTTGAGAGCTTTATTGACCACTTGAATTATTTCCTTTTCGCTCGCTCCGGAGAGTTTTTTGACATCCAAATAGCCGAGAGCCTCTAAAATATAAGCGAGTATGAGTGGTTCTCTCATTTCTTTTTTTGTTACAGAAAGCAGGATTTTGAAAAGCTTCTCGTTTTTCTCTTCTCCTTGGACCAGTCTCTTTACCAAATTGAGCACTCGCGCCCGGACCAGAGAAAGAGACTCCGGCAAATCTCTTTCCGCACCCGTGAGACGCCATAGTTCCCTGCCTCTCACCAGCGAAAAAGTGCCGAAAGAATAATCTTCCAGATTGTAGCGGAGCTTTGAAACGAGAAGCCTCACACTCTGCGCCCTGGCACGCACCAAGCCAAAATCTTCCGTGTATATGAGGTAGATTTTTGAAGCCTCCCCTGTCGGCGTACTTCCCAATATGAACCCTCGAGTGGAATATACGGCGTATGACATATTTATAAACCAAAAAGCTCCCCGTGATTGCCTATTCTATAAAGAAAACAGTTCTCTCTACCATTCATTCTGTATACAATTCGAAAATCTCCGGTTACATTAATACTACGATATTCATTGTATTTGTAGCGTAACTTGTGATTGTTGAGTATTGGATTAAATTGATCCTTGGAAAATATTTCCAACCGCTTCACAGCTTTATCTTGTATACCCATCGGTAATTTCTTGAATTCTTTCCGAAATCGCGACGAGCGGATAAAAATCATATATGTCTGATTAGGAACGGAGATCAGCAACGAGTTCGTCCAGAGTCATTGGTTTTAATTTGCCGTCAGCAAATTCCCTCTCTGCTTCAAGTAGACTGGCAATGAGTTCTGGCGTAGGAACATATTCGGATGATAGAGTGACTTCTTTGTTGCGTACAAATTGTTTCAAAAATGTATTTACCAAAGTTCCTAGAGGAATACCTATTTCCCCGGCAATTTCTTGTGCCGCTTTTTTGAGACTCTTGTCTGTTTTTACAGTTAAAAGTGTTTTTGTATTCATAATACCGAAGTATATACTCTGGTATATTTCTGTCAACAACTTACCTTTTAAAGGCTATTTTGAACCTAAATTCTTCTATAACGAGCTCCGTTATGTGAGGAAGGTGGACATACTCAACAGCAGTAATTAGAGTAACCTTTTTTATGTCGCGCAAATATGCGTGGACGAGCTCTTTGCTTTTTTGGTCGGAATCCAAAAGCAAGACGACTTTGTCCCCTACGGTCAGTCCTTCTGTTTTGCGAAGCTCCTGAATTGAACGGATGAGATCGCGGATTACACCTTCCTCACGGAGTTCTTTCGTTATTTTTTTATCTATTTCAATATCATTCTCTATATCGGCATAAGAAACTTCTTTGACATTCAGTTCGTCTCTTATCAGTCCCAGAAATTCCGCATTCAGTTTTGCTTTATGTGATTTAATTTTTGCGCTGGAAAGAGGTTGACGGACTTTTACATTCGCTTTTGATCTCTGCTCGAGACCGAGAGTTACGAACTTGCGTGTTTGGCGCATGTCTCCGAGAAGTTTCTCATTTATTTTTCCGACTTTTGGCCAGTTTGAGAGATGCACGCTTTCCGAATCAGCCTTGCTTTTCACTTTGCTCCACAAATCTTCGGCATAGAAAGGTGTGAAGGGAGCCAAAAGCTTTGAAATAGTCAAGAGAACCTGCCGAGTAGTACGCAAAGCCGAAGATTTATCATATCCGTCATCCGACTTGAAACGATCGCGCGAGCGACGCAAGTACCATGTGGAGAGATCTTCCACGAATTCGCGGATTGCTCGCGTCGGTTCCAGAAGTTTATAGACGTCGAGCTTTTCAGTTGTAAATTTCGTCAGTTCCGCAAGCCGTGAAAGTATCCATCTGTCCAAGACATTTTTTGACTCCGGCGTATTTGTTTCTATTTCAATTTTTTCATCCTGATTTTTGTCCACATAGAGCTCGTAAAAACTGTAAACATTTGTCAGTATGTTGAAAAGTCTCTTTACGATTTCATCCACGGTTTTTTCGTCAAAGTTTTTTGAATCGCCAGGCTGATTGACCGAATACATCCAAAAACGCAGAGCATCTACTCCGTATTTGTCTATCATTTCCCAAGGATTGACCACATTACCCACCGATTTGGACATTTTTTTGCCATCTTTATCCAAAATATGGCCTAAACAAATGACATTTTCGTATGCCTTGCCCTTGCCGAGAAGAGAGCCGATGGCATGGAGGGTATAAAACCAACCGCGCGTTTGATCTATAGCCTCGGAAATAAAGTCGGCCGGAAAACCGATTTTGTCTACGTATTTTTTATTTTCAAATGGATAGTGATCCTGAGCGAAAGGCATGGCGCCGGAATCAAACCAGACGTCCATTACTTCCTTGACTCGATGCATTCTCTCGCCTGAATCGCTAGAGAGAACGATACTGTCTATGTACGGTTTGTGGAGATCAATCGAGAAATTATGATCGTGGGGCAATGGAGAAAAAGGAAGCTGGCGAATTTCGGCATTATTAAAACGCTTGAAATCGTTTACGAAAATATGAGTACCGGGTATTTCGTATTTTTTATTTTCCGGCATATATAGTCCGGCAACAACATGGAAAATCCAAGCCGGACCGCCGTGAGTGACAATGAGAATGTTTTTGCCTTTGTATTTTTCTTCTATTTCATAGAGAAAACTTCCTACTCTCTTTTGAACGTCCAGAAGTGATTCACCGGATGGCATAGTACTCTCAAACCAATCTGGACCACTGGCGTATATAGCTCTGTGATATTCATTCCAATCTCTACCATCGAAATTTCCCGGATTGATTTCTTTTATTCTGCCGTCGGCGATGATGTCCGACTCTGTGATGCCCAAAGTTCGAGCGACCGCTCGCGCTGTCTCCATAGTCCGCGCGAATGGCGAAGAAAAAATGATGTCTATTTTTTTGCTTCGCAGAGATTTCGCTGATTTCTCCACCTGTTGTTTTCCTTCTTCCGTGAGGTGATCAGACGATTCATGTTTGAAACTCACGATTTCATTTTTATTGCACTCCGTACCACCGTGACGCATGACAAAATATCGACTGCCGGAATTTATCGCTCTCTTTCGCAGAGTTTCTATTGAATCCACAACAAAGGTTTCCCTGCCATCTGCCGTCTGCCAGACAGGCAGAGGCGTGCCCCAATACCTCTCGCGGGAAATAGCCCAATCTTTGACATCAGAGAGCCACTCGCCGAATCGGCCGTCTCGTATATGCTCCGGCTCCCAATTGATTTTTTTGTTTTCTTTTATGAGTTTGTCGCGAAGTTTCGACATGCGGATATACCAAGAATCGCGCGCAAAATAGATGAGAGGCGTTTTACAGCGCCAACAATGAGGGTATGTATGGCCGTATTTTTCCTTTTGAAAGAGCAGTCCTCTATGAGCCAGATCCTTTATGATCTCTACGGCCGTCGCCTCGTCTTTTACGAATCGCCCGGCCAAAAATCCTGTATACTCCAGAAAATTTCCCGAATCACTCACCAAATGATGCTTTGGAAGCCCGATTTTGCTACCGAGGTTAAAGTCATCTACGCCATACATGGGCGCTATATGCACTATGCCGGCACCATCCGTCGTCGTCACAAAATCCGCCGAATAAACTTTGAACGCTTTCGCGAGCCCGGCTTTCTCGCTGGACGACAAAGTATCCGAGAGAAAATTATAGAGAGGCTCGTATGAAAGGCCGACGAGATCTCTCCCGGGCATTTTTGAAACTATTTTCCAGTCTTTTTTATCAGCAAAAATTTTTGAAACCAAATCTTCCGCCAAAATGTATCTTTTCCCACCGAGTTCAACCTCTGCATATGAAATATGTTCGCCGACGGCAAGCGCCACATTTCCCGGCAGAGTCCACGGCGTAGTCGTCCAAGCCAATAGCGATGTATCGGGCTTTCCTTTAATTCGAAGCGCCACAGTAATGGCCAAATCTTTCACATCCGCATAGCCTTGGGCCAGTTCGTGAGAAGACAGGGCTGTGCCACAACGAGGACACCACGGAACCACCCTGTAGTCTCTGTAGAGAAGTTTTTTATCGTTTATTTGTTTGACAATCCACCAGAGCGATTCTATGTACGAATTTTGGTATGTCTTGTAGGGATTTTCTTGGTCTATCCAATATCCCATGCGATCAGTAAATTTTTCCCATTCATCCACATACTTCCAGACATTTTTTCTGCATTCATCATTAAACTTGGCAACACCGTACGTCTCGATATCTTTTTTTGATTTGAAGTCATGACTTTTTTCTATCTCGATCTCTACGGGAAGTCCATGAGTATCCCAACCTCCCTTTCGACGGACGTGAAAACCTCGCATAGTTTTATAGCGCGGAATAGTGTCTTTGAAGGCGCGAGCCTCCATGTGATGTATAGCCGGACGAGCATTTGCCGTCGGCGGACCTTCATAGAAAATGAATTCGCCTTTAGGGCTTTCCTTTTCCATTGTTTTCCTGAAAATCTCCCGTTTTTTCCAGAATTCGAATATTTTCTCCTCATTCTCCGCCAGCGGATGTTTTTTTGGTTTGGAATCTTCGGCCATATCGCTCTAGATTATCACATTTTTTCCGGAACTTTTATGCCGAGCAGTCGGAGGCCGTTTTCCAGAACCATGCGGACAGCCAATGTGAGAGCGACTTTGTGAGGCGATTGTGAATCATCCTTCTTTACAATCGGAATATTGGTGTACCAAGTGTTAAAGAGAGATGACAGCGCCACCAGATATGTCGCCACAAAATGCGGTGATTTTTCGGCAACCGCGCGCGACACTATTTCGGGAAAACGACAAACGAATTTCCCGAGTTCTATTCCTGTCACATCAATTTTTACGTCTTTGCCTATTTTTGGCTTCACTTTTTCCAATTTGGCTTTTTGCAGAACCGAATTTGCTCGAACGGCAGTGTAGAGAAGATACGGACCGGAATCGCCTTCGAAAGAAATAGACTTCTCAAAGTCATAGACAATATCATTCGATATCATTTGTTTGAGAATTGAATATTTGACGGCGGCCACAGCTATGATTTCCGCTATTTCTCTCTTTTTCTTTTCATTCATGTCGCGACTGGCGAGCTTTTCCAGAGCTAGTTTTTCCACATCCGCCAAGAGAGATTCACCCGTGATGATATTGCCGGTTCTAGAAGACATTTTGCCGTCGGCAAAACGTAGCATGCCATGAGAAATATGCTCGGTCACTTTAGCTATCTCTGGCTCGATCAATTCGAGCGCTTTCAGCACAACTTTGAAATAATCAGCCTGCTCATTGGCAGTCACGACAATCGATCGATCAGGTCTGACTTTCTTCCATTTTTTTATGTTCAAACCTAATTCTTTTGCCTCATATGTCGGAATGCCTTGAGAGTTTATAAAGACACGACTGTGGAGTTTTGGATCATATTTTTCACCCCTGAAAATCACAGCGCCTTCACTTCGTTCAAACACGCCCTTTTCCAAAAATTCCGTAACCAGAGCGACGCCGTCGTGAGCCACTTCGCTCTCCAGATAATAATAGTCAAATTTGGTGCCGAGCTTTTTGTAGAGCTCGTCAAAATGAGTCAGACTCCATTTTCGGCCGAGTTTGTAGAGCTTTTTTAGTTTGCGTTCCCGACCTTCGAATATCTTTTTGTTGAGCGTCTCTATTTCTGTCTTGGCTAGAGCCTTTTCTTCAAAAGCTTTCGCGCCTTCGGCATACATTTTGCCCAAAAAAGCAATCCTCTCCCCGAGGGGCGCTCGTTTGGATGGCATTATCGTCTGATTTTTCAAGATAGCCCACATAGTTTTGGCCACATGCATGCCGATGTCGCCCTGATAGCACATACGGCGGACTTTTGCGCCCTGTGAAGCAATCAGTCGAGCGATTGATTCGCCTATAGCGTTGGACATGAGATGTCCTATATGAAATTCTTTGAAAGGATTTGGATCGGTATATTCAACGAGTACACGTCTCCCCCGCCATTCGTTTGAATTGCCATATAAATCTTTTCTCTTGAGAATCAGTTCAAGCTCTCTCGAAAAGTATGCGGAAGAAAGAAAAAAATTGATGAAGCCCGGCCCGGCGATTTCTATTTTTTCCACATATTCAATTTTTTGCACACGCAGAGCATTGGAAATTTTTTCCGCAAGTAAATAGGGGTTTGATTTTGTTTGTTTGGCGAGAGTTAAAGCAATGTTTGTAGCAAAATCGCCATGATTAAAATCACTAGGATGTTCGAGAGTTATCCCTGGAGTAGAAATGCTGGAAATACCGAGTGTTTTTAAAGCATCTCCTATCGCTGTTTTTATATCTAGTTGTATATCCATATAAACGGCTTAAAATAAGGCTATATAATCATAACACCATTTTAACCTGAAAAATGATTGACAAATATAATGAAAGTGCTATACTCGTGGAGATATTGGGGCTTGTGTAGCCCTCGGTAAATCAGTAGAGAGCTCTGGCCAACGACTTAGTCGCTTTACTGATAGACTGGGGTTGGTAGTTAATAAAAAGGAATCCTTTGAGTTGGCAGAGGTCGGCACATCAGAGCCGAAATGGAATTATGCTGTACAACTGCAATGCGAGACCACCGCAACTTGCCGATGTACTAGTTACGACCGACATGTAACGAAGCGTGATGAATTCTAGAGTCATCACAATGGTCGAGGGTCTAGTCAGCCTAATCTGAAGAGACTACCCGCCCCTCACGAGGTGCAAAACAAGTCTCGGCCGCCTGGATTCAATCTGGCGGCTTTTTTATTTTTACTTCCCCGTACTGCCAAACCCTCTCTCGCCTCTGTCTGATTTTGTGAGCTCGCCGTCACGGACTTCTTTAAATTTCATCTCCTCATGGCTATGAATAACCATCTGGGCTACTTTGTGCCCGGGTAGAAAAGTATACGGCTCTTTGCCCAGATTAAACACTCCCACATGCACTTCGCCTCTGTATCCTGAATCAATGACATTTCCATAGGTGATAATGCCGTGCTTGAAAGAAAGCCCGCTTCTCTCGTATATAATTCCGACACAACTCTCGGGAATTTCCATTTTGAAACCGGTGTTTATGGAAGCGCGCTCCATAGGATTGACCGTCAGTCGTTCGTTTACATACAGACCAAACCCGGCATCACCTTTCAAATCATATTTCGGCATAGGCACTTTGTC
>CAZVHT010000034.1:0-22086 GCA_964627275.1 uncultured Candidatus Saccharibacteria bacterium | reverse complement strand
GGTCTGCCAAACGTCGGTAAATCAACTCTGTTTAACGCTCTGACGAGGAAGAGCGTCTTGGTGGCCAATTATCCTTTCGCCACGATCGATCCATCGGTTGGCGTGGTTGCTGTGCCTGATGAGAGATTGTGGAAACTCTCGGAGTTTTCAAAATCAGCCAAAACCGTGCCGGCGGCAGTTGAATTCGTGGATATCGCTGGGCTCGTAAAAGGCGCGGCGCGAGGAGAAGGTCTCGGAAATAAATTTCTCTCAAACATTCGCGAGACTGATGCTATAGCGGAAGTTGTTCGCATATTTGAGGACGACAATATTATTCATGTGGCAAATAAAATTGATCCGTTACATGACATTGAGGTTATAAATATGGAACTTATATTTGCCGATTTGGAAACTGTCGCAAAACGCCTCCAAAATCTCGGCAAAGAAATCAAACAAGCCAAAAAAGAGGCACTCATAGAGGAAAAGTTTCTAGGAAAGTTAAAAACGGCTCTCGAGGCTGGTCGTCTCGCTTCTTCTGTAGTGCCTCATGAATTTGAAGCAACGCTCTCCCGTAATTTGCACCTTTTGACTTCAAAAAAGATTCTCTATGTTCTCAACAAAAAATCTGGAGGCAAAAATTTAGACGAAATGAAAGATGATAGGTTTGTAAAACTGATAGATTTTATGCAAAAAAACAGGGCGGTATATGTCACTGTCGATGCCGGTATAGAACAAGATTTGAAAGACATGACCGAATCGGAAAAAAGTGAAATGAGATCTAGCCTCGGCGGACTCGATAACGGAATTGATAACCTAATCAAAAAGAGCTATGAAATTCTCAATCTCATAACCTATTTTACTACAGGCACAGACGAAACACGTGGTTGGACTATCCACAATGGATGGACCGCGCCTCTGGCAGGCACGGCTATTCACAACGATTTTAAAGACAAATTTATCAAAGCTGAAGTCATAGAATGGAATAAATTGCTGGAAGTTGGTTCGTATGCCGCCGCGCGGGAACGAGGTTTGGTTAGGACAGAAGGAAAAGAATATATAGTCAAAAACGGCGACGTCATAGAGTTTAGGATATAAACAAAATAAAAGCGCCCTAACTAGAGGGGCGCTTGATCGTCTCTCCGACGAGGACGGAGCTATAGGCCTCATCGTCACTGATTCGTGCGACTACCTGTTCAATCACTATTTCGGAGAATAACTCCTCGTTTAACCGACTCCAAAGTTTCTTCAAACAAGCTTGGTCTTGCCATGGCTTGTGAATATTTTCCATTTTTCCTAGCACTATTCTGCAGCCTCTTATACTGGTTCGCCACATGATAGGGCTACTGAGCACAAAAGTGATGAACATATAAGTCTCGGGGACATATACTCTCAAAGCACCGAGATTTATGCCGGCAAGAGACGGTTTATCTCTCAAGCTCGCAAGGGTCTGCGAAAGGACAACAAAGTGTTTTGGTATAGCCTGTCTGTCGAAAAATTTCTCATTTAGAATCGTTACGACTTCTTTTGTCCTTTCATCCCTGACGATCTCTATACTCTCCTGGTCTGGTTCGCTATAAACGATCCAGTGGACTTTCGATGTGCCCGGCTCGGTTCCCGCCTTTACGGCAAGCCCGGAAGATATCAAGGTGTCTATCTCGATATCTGAAAGGGAACTGCGACCGCGAAGACGCATATTCCCGTGATAGGTAAAGCGTGTTTCTAGGTGCATTTGTTTATATATTAAACTAAAAATAAGAAATGTCAACATAGAGATGTTTAATGAAACTATATAAAAAAGAACCGCGGCGATACGGTTCTTCGTCTGACAGCCAATTTATGTTACAGGAGTCGAGATTGTTACGGATGGCTTTTCGTATCTGCGAAGAACTTTAGAAAATTTTCTCCTGTAATATTCGCTCAATTGAATGAGTCCCAAAACATGAGCGAGGACTTTGAACTGTCGAACCACCATTTGCCGTGCCGATTTTTTCGCGTGGAGAAAATGCAATTTCTTCATTTGAATCTCCCCTAGAGCACTTTCGAAAGTTGTCGCTTCCAGTCGAATATCGCGGTACTTTCTCTTTCTGTACAATCGGCCTCCATAGCTTCTCTGTGATACTGTTGTGATTCGGTAATACAAAACTCCATTTTTCATGCGTTTTATACCTGGAGCTATGAATCTGCCAAAATCTCTCCGGCGTTTGACTCTGCGGAGCGAATTCGGTTGATGGTACCGTTTACCCTCACGCCTATCGATCACCAGTTTGCCTTTGGATTCTACAAACAAACGCAAGCAGACGTCGAGTGGCAAAAGCTTGTTTATTCGATCATTGCAAACGAACTCTGGGCCGTAACGTACTTCATGATACGGATCTGTTACAGTCATTACTTTATGTACTGGACCAAGAGAACCTCGGTATTCATACCAAAACCAATTGAGAGCTTTACGCACCGCCCGTCGACGGTTTTCTGCTTGTACAGATAGGCAAATTGGTTTTCCATCTTTTATAACAGTGGCTTGATAGCCACGCAGTGGTTGAGTGGGATTTTTATTCATGATAAGAGCTTTTATAAATGAACTTACAAGATTAAATAGATTTGTCAATATAAAACAACCAATGAATGTCTGCTGATGACTGTTTATAACTATTGCGCAAAAATCTGGACAAGTTGATATAATCAATGGGTAAAAGTCGCAGTATTTTATTATTTAATTTTTGAAAAAAATGAAAGCACTTCACACGATTGCATTCATCCTAGTCGTCGTAGGCGCCGTCAATTGGGGTCTCGTAGGCCTAGGTGATTGGAATGTCGTAAACATGATTCTCGGCAGTGTTTCTTGGCTCGAGAAACTTGTCTATATCCTCGTCGGACTCTCCGGCGTTCTACTCGTCTTTACCCACAAGGGCGATTGCAAATCATGCCAAACAGGAGGGTCGGCAATGTAGTTTTTTACGACTCTCTAATTTTGGTCACATTTGGTTAGCGCCTCGACAGATTGTCGAGGCGTTTGCCTTTTATGGCTTTGTAGACGTATTATAGGAAGGCGATTATAAATAATAAACAAGCAAATTATATGGATAAACCAAAAACAACACCAAAAGACTTTTTTCTCTATTTCGCCGGATTCGTCACTCTGTATGCGAGCGCCATTTCTCTGGCCAATCTCTTCTTTAACATCATAGACAAAGTTTTTCCGGACAACCTAAACAACGGATATTATTACGACTACTATTCGACTGGCATGAGGCTCTCTATTGCTTCGCTCATAATCATTTTTCCTCTCTATCTATTTCTGGCCTCATATCTCAATCGCTATCTCCTTGCCAATCCAGAAAAGCGCGATCTGGCCGTCAGAAAATGGCTCACCTATCTCACTCTCTTTGTCACAGGCGTGGCTGTGGTGAGCGATCTGGTCGTTTTGGTCAATACTTTTTTGGGTGGAGAAATCACCATGCGATTTGTTCTCAAAGTTTTAGCTGTATTTATAGTCGCTGGTGCTGTGTTTGCCTATTACATATATGATTTGCGCAAAGACTTTTCTCCAACTCAGCCAAACCGAACGAAAATACTCGTCGCCTTGTCTTGTATTTTGGTTTTTGGTTCTCTCATTGGCGGTTTCGCTGTGGTCGGTTCACCCATGCAAGTCCGTGTCATGAAGTTTGATGAGAGACGTGTTGGCGATCTACAATCTATTCAGTGGCAGATCATCGGTTATTGGCAGCAAAAAGGCCAAATACCGGAAAATCTGGATAAACTCAAGGACCCTATATCAAACTCTTATATGCCAACTGATCCCGAAACAGATGAATCGTATGAATATAAAGCGACCAGCGATCTCTCTTTCCAACTTTGCGCAAACTTTGGTTTAGCGAGTGTTGATGGTCAAAACGGCCTAAATGGCGTTAAAACTGTTCCGATGGGATATGATGGAATGATGAATGAAAATTGGACTCATGAGGTAGGCAGAACATGTTTTGATCGAACTGTAGATCCGGATATCTATCCTGTAAGACAAAAAGGCGTATAGGGCTATCAGAAGCAGATGAAGAAATACGACCACAAAAAAATCGAAAAAAAGTGGCAGAGAGAGTGGGCAAAGAGCGGAATATACGAGGCTAAAGATAAAAGTCCAAAGAAAAAATTCTACCCTCTCATTGAGTTTCCTTTTCCTTCAGGTTCCGGTCTCCATACGGGTCATATCAGGAGTTATACAGCTATGGATGTCGTTGCCAGAAAACACCGCATGCAAGGCGAAAATGTTCTGTATCCTATAGGCTGGGACGCTTTCGGCCTGCCCACGGAAAGTTACGCTATAAAAACTGGCAAACAGCCCAAACTGGTTACCAAACAAAACACGGATAATTTCAGAAAACAGCTCCAGTCACTCGGCCTTTCTTTTGACTGGTCGCGCGAGATAAACACCACGGACCCCGGCTATTTCAAATGGACACAGTGGATATTTTTGAAAATGTACGAAAAAGGTCTGGCTTACAAGGCAAAGACCATCATCAACTGGTGTCCCAAAGACAAAATCGGCCTGGCCAACGAGGAAGTGGTGGACGGCAGATGCAGTCGGTGCGGTGTTGCCGTGGAAAAGCGCGAAAAGGAACAGTGGATGCTCGCCATAACCAAATACGCCGACAGACTGTACGATGATCTGGACGATGTTGATTATCTGGAACGCATAAAAATCCAGCAGAGGAACTGGATAGGACGGAGTCAAGGCGCGGAACTGGAATTTGCCGTCAAAGGCTCGGCGAACAAAATAAAAGTTTTTACGACGCGACCCGACACTCTTTTCGGCGCGACATATGTCGTCCTAGCGCCCGAACACGAGCTTGTTTCAAAGCTTCAGCCGAGGAACGGAAAAGAAGTGCGCGCTTATGTAGAGTCTGCAAAGAAAAAAGGCGAAATAGAGAGGACTGACGCGAAAAAAGAAAAGACCGGAATAAAATTAGATGGCGTTTTCGCCCTAAATCCGGCCAACGACGAAGAGATTCCGGTTTTTGTGGCTGATTACGTCCTGACCGATTACGGCACGGGCGCCATCATGGCCGTGCCTGCCCACGACGAGCGTGACTTTGAGTTCGCCAAAAAATACAATCTGCCTATACGCGAAGTCATCCTGCCGAATATCATAGACAAGCGCAACCCACCTGTTGCCGGCAAAAAAATTGTGTCTCGCAGGAATATCCACGCAATCGTGAAAAATCCCAAGACCGGCAAGTATCTCGCCATCAAATGGAAGCATTTCAACTGGACGACATTTCCCATGGGCGGAATAGAAGACGGCGAGGATGTTGTCACAGCGGCCAAAAGAGAAGTAAAAGAAGAAACCGGCTTCATCGATCTCAAATTTGTCGCTGTACTGCCGGGTCAAGTTCGCGCCGAATATTTTGCCGCTCATAAAGGGGAGAACAGGATTTCTTTTACCACCGCTGTTGTTTTTGCACTCCAAAGCGACGCCCGTGAGGATATTGACCAGAAGGAAAGAGAAGCTCACAACGTGATCTGGTTATCAGAAGATCAGCTCAATTATGAGACGATGACTCACGCGGAAATTGAACAGTGGAAGGAAAAAATGAAACTCTCGTACACCACCTATACAGGCCGAGGTGTACTTATAAATTCTGGAAAATTTTCCGATATAAGTTCTGAAAAAGCCAAGAGAGAAATCACCGAATTTGCCGGTGGAAAATGGGTCACGAAATATAAACTCCGCGATTGGATATTTTCTCGTCAACGTTATTGGGGAGAGCCAATTCCCATGATTCATTGCGAGAAATGCGGCTGGGTACCTGTGCCGGAAAAAGATTTGCCTGTAAAATTGCCGTCTGTAAAAAAATACGAACCGACAGATACGGGCGAATCGCCGCTCTCGACTATTTCAAAATGGGTCAATGTGAAATGTCCAAAATGTGCGGGCGTGGCCCATCGCGAAACAGACACTATGCCCAACTGGGCCGGTTCTTCTTGGTATTACCTACGTTATATTGATCCTCGCAATAAAAAAGTCTTTGCCGATATGAAAAAACTCGAATACTGGGCTCCCGTCGATTGGTATAACGGTGGTATGGAGCACACGACACTTCATTTATTGTATTCGCGCTTTTGGCACAAATTCCTTTTCGATATTGGTGCTGTAAATACAAACGAACCATACAAAAAACGCACATCACACGGCACAGTTTTGGCTCTAGGTGGAGAAAAAATGTCCAAATCAAAAGGTACGGTCGTGAACCCAGACGAACTCGTGGAAATATATGGCGCAGATACCCTTCGCCTCTATGAGATGTTTATGGGACCTTTTGATCAGACGATTTCATGGGATTCCAAAAGTCTCATTGGCCCGCGCAGATTTATAGAGCGCGTATTTATACTCAAGGAAAAAGTATGTCCAAATAAAGAACCGAAACTCGGCAAAGAATGTCGTTCTCTCCTTCAAAAAACAGTACAAAAGGTCACAGGGGACATAGAGAGCATGGGATTCAATACTGCAGTTTCGTCTCTCATGATCCTCTCTAATAGTCTTGAAAAAGAAAAAGAAATATCGAAAGTGGATTTTGAAATATTTCTCAAACTGCTCGCGCCGTTTGCACCGTATGTATGCGAAGAATTATGGCAAGAACTCGGCAATAAAAAATCCATTCACCTTTCAGAGTGGCCAATGGCCGATCAATCAAAAATGACCGATGAGGAAGTAATAATTGTCGTTCAAGTAAACGGCAAAGTGCGTGCCAGTTTCGAGGTTGCCAGAGGAACAAACAAAGAGAGCTTGGAAAAAATGGCTCTCGGTCTCCACGGTGTGAAAAAATGGATAGGGGACAAAAAGCCAGAAAAAGTGATTGTCGTACCCGACAAGCTCATTTCGATTGTCGTAAAATGAGCAGACCCCGGTTTCCCTTGACATGCCCCTTGACATTGCGATATTCTTGACTTTGTATCAAACAAATGATAAAAATACATTATTAGTTAATTAGTATAGACATTCCCATTATCATGGCGACACTCACAATCAAACCAAAGCTGGTAGTAAAGGCACTCTTGAAGAGTTTGCCTCCGCGGGCGCAAGAAGTCATAATCAAGCGCTATGGTCTCGGCAAAAGTCCGGAAAAAATGACTCTGGAAGCCATCGGCAAAACTTATGGCATTACCCGCGAACGCGTGCGTCAGATCGAAAATTACGCCATAGCCAATATCCAGAAATCAAAAGAATATGAAGCCCAAATCGGCGCTTTCAAAGAACTGGAAACCATGGTGAGCCAAATGGGCGGCATCATAGCCGAAGAAGATTTGCTGGACAGTGTTTCAAAAGATATTTCTATTCAAAATCATGTTTATTTCCTGCTCGTTCTCGGTCGCACTTTCAAATGGCAAAAAGAAGACGAGCATTTCAAGCACCGTTGGCATGTTGACGAGACTACTTCAAAAAAAGTTGAAGAGGCGCTCAAAAAATTATATAAAAATTTGAAGGACGACGATATCATTCCGGAATCTGAAATGATAGACACTTTCCTCAATCATATCGAAGGTCTCAATGATCAATACAGGAACGACGAGATTTTGAAACGCTGGCTCTCGATTTCCAAAAAGGTGGGCAAAAACCCCTTGGGCGAATGGGGCGTTTCTCATTCTCCGAATATCAGAGCCAAAGGCATGCGCGATTATGCTTTCCTGGTCATCAGAAAGCACGGCTCGCCTATACATTTCCGTGAAGTGGCAAAACAGATTGAAAAATTATTCAACAGAAAAGCTCACGTCGCCACCACTCATAACGAGCTCATAAAAGATCCTAGATTCGTTTTGGTTGGTCGTGGGTTATACGCTCTCTCCGAATGGGGTTATATGTCCGGTGTTGTAAAGGACGTTATACAGAAAATTCTCGAAAAGCACGGTCCGCTCGGGAGAAAGGAAGTGATAGAAAAGGTGCTGAAGGAACGTTATGTAAAGGAAAATACTATTTTGGTCAATCTTCAAAATCCAAAATACTTCAAGAAAGACAAAGACGGCCGATATTCAGTAGTGGTCTAAAAAACTAAAAACAAAAAAGCAGCAGATACAAAATTCTCGTCGTTCGGGAGGGGACCCTTGCCTAAGGGCAACCCCTCTCCCTCACGACTCGAACTTTGTATCTGCTGCTTTTTTCTTGTATTATATATAGGTGAACCTTTGGAATGATTTTTTAAATTTTGTTTTGAATACGGCTCTGCCAAAGTCGTTCGACTGGGTTGTCTTTCTCTCTGTCGTTTGGATTCCGCTCGTTCTCATTCCTCTGATATGGGCAATGTGGGTCAGATACGCTCATTTTGCCTGGCATATGTCGCGAAAGTATGTAGTTTTGGAAATCAAACTGCCGGCGGAAACAAATAAATCTCCGGCAGCTATGGAGCTGGTCTTGAACGCTCTCATTCAGACCGGTGGTGAAGGCACTCCGTTTGAGCGTTATTGGCAAGGCAAGACCAGACCATGGGCGTCTCTGGAGCTCTGCGTCATAAATGGGGAAGTACGCTTCTACATTTGGTGCTTTGATGGCCAGAAAAATTTCCTTATGGCCAGCATTTATGCCCAGTACCCTGATGTTGTTATCCATGAAGTGGAAGATTATACGAAAACTATTGCAGAAAATCGTGACAAATATGATGTATGGACATGTCAATACGAGTTTGCCAAACTAAATCCTTATCCCATAAAAACATACGTAGATTATGGCCTCTCCGAAGATCCAGACGAGGAGTTCAAGGTTGATCCATTGGTTTCTCTCATAGAAGTTTTGGGCACTGTAAACAGAGAAGATCAAATTTGGTTTCAATTCATTGCTAGAGCCCATAAAGCCGAAGCGGGTATTTTCAATCAAAAACTGCCAGACAAATGGATTGATGAAGCGAAATCAGAGATCCAGAAAATTATTGATGAAGCTTCCGTAGAGCGAGACGGTCAGCTCGTGCCTTCCCAAGCAAAAATGACAACCGAGAAAAAAGATCTCATAGATGCATTGGCGCGGAGCACGGCCAAGTTTCCGCTGGATGTCGGTGTCAGATGTATTCAGGTGTATCCAAAAGGTCAGGATGCTCGTATCAGGAGGGATGTCATAAAAGCCGCTTTCAGACAATTCGGTTCAACCAATTTAAACAGCATAAAGCCGAATGATCAGGATTACAGTTATTATTGGCAAGATCCAGCCACATATTTTCCTTTTCTTCAGAAAGTTTTCACGCCTAGAAACAGCAAACTGGCAGAACATCTCTTCCGTTGTTATCAATTGCGTTCGTATTTCTTTTATCCATACCAGAGAGGGCCGCATATACCTTTTTTACCTTGGGGCACTGTGGCGAACGCCTTACCGACTATGGTTATGAATACAGAAGAATTGGCGACCTTGTATCATTTCCCGGGTAGTACTTCTCGCGCGCCGGCTCTCAAGCGTATTCCGTCCAAACGCGCTGAAGCACCAGCTAATTTGCCCATATAGAAAACAAACAAAATGGATGATACTCCTCTGCGATACATATCGGAGCCTGATCACGCTTTTATACCGATACCGACAAAACTGCCTCCAAATAATTCCAAACCGCCCAAAATTCCGAGAAAATTTTTGTTTTTAAGCGGAACGTTTTTTCTCCTCTTGGTCTTTTTAGCTATTCATTTGCATATATCCGCGCCATTGGAATTTCCGTCTGATACGGTTGTAAATGTCGCTCTCGGTCAAACTCTCGGAGGTTGGGCGGGAACATTGAAAGATATGAAAGCCATAAAATCGCCGTTCGTCTTCAAGGCATTTATGGTTTTATTTGCTGGTGGTCGTGGACTCTCGGCCGGTGATTATTATTTGGAAAAGAGTCAAAACGTCATAGTGCTCGCTTGGCGTTTCTCTCACAGCCGGTACGATTTGAAAAGCGTCAGAATGACTATTCCCGAAGGTTTTAATTCTGCCGAAATCGCCACTTTCTTTGCCAAAGAAAAAAAGTTTACTCATTTTGATGCCGAACAATTTATGACTTTGGCCAAAAAATATGAAGGTTATCTCTTTCCCGACACATATTTCTTTTTGCCAAATATTACAGCCAAAAATATCATAGATATTATGCTCTCCAATTATCAAAAACGAATTGAAACTCTGGCTCTCGAGATCAAACTATTCGGCCGACCGATACGAGATGTGATCAATATGGCTTCTATCATAGAAGAAGAAGCGAGGACGCTCCAAACACGAGAGATTATAGCGGGGATTTTGTGGAAACGTCTCGATCAGGGTATGCCGTTACAAGTAGACGTGTCTTTTGTTTTGGTAAACGGCAAGAGGAAGAGTTCGGAAATTACTCTGGAGGATTTGAAAATAGATTCGCCTTACAACACCTATGTCCATGTCGGTTTGCCTCCAACGCCAATTTCAAATCCTGGTTTGGATGCTATACGAGCAACGATTCATCCCATAGCTACAAAGTATTATTTCTATTTGTCTGATGATCAGGGTGGTATGCATTACGCTGTGACCCATGATGAGCATGTGGCCAACAAAGAGAAGTATTTGAGGTAGCAAGCGAATCCAAGTTGGGAAAAAATATTCGGTGATTGTCACGACAAGTGGCGGTCTCTACCGATACCGACTCAACGATGTGATCGAGGTCCTGGGATTCGAGGTGGAATGTCCACTCATTCGCTTTGTCGGCAGGCAAGATAAAGTTGTCGATATTTGCGGAGAGAAACTTAATGAGCAGTTTGTCAGCAACGTCGTAAAACAAGTGATCTCAAAGGTTAGCCATCAACCCAGTTTCTGGATGGTGGCACCAGAACGATCATTTGCACAAGTCGTTGAATACACGTTGTTTGTTCAGTTTGAAAACACCATAGTTGTTGAGGAAGAAGTACTGCGAGATTTGAGTCGAGAAATTGACTCCGCCTTTCGGGAAAACTTTCACTATGACTACTGCCGTCGACTTGGCCAGCTCGGGTATTGCAAGGTGTTTCTGATCGGAAGCGATCAAGACGCGTTCCAAGCGTATCTAACCACCTGCGTTGAATTAGGGCAGCGATTGGGGGACATCAAACCGGTTGCTCTACACCCATATCAGGAATGGTCAACTAAACTCCAAGGGAGGTTCACATAAGCGCTTCTGGTCTAACGACTGGAAGCGTTTTTATTTCAATAAGTCGTCCAGCTCGCAAGAGAGCAGTGCTGACTTATTAAGCACAATCTGCTCTTTCTGATTCAGGTTATCGGCTGTCATCCGGATGACTTTGGTAATAATGGCATCTCCGAGCATAACGCCATTGGTCTTCTTGAAGTATTTTTCTGTTTTCTGATAGAACAGCGTCGCATACTGCTTAAGCTTATCTTCGGGAGTCGGACGGCTACTTACGCCATTGCTTCTAAAATCAAATTTTTCTTCCAGTTTCTTATCTATTTCAACCTGCAAATTACCCTCGCCGAATATAATCCAGTACTCGCTTAGGTTATAAACAATCCTTACTGATCCACCGTCATCCGTTGTGTACCAATACACAAAAGAAAAAGTATCCGTGCGAAAATCCTGATGTATACCAATACTCTCGAGTTCTTTTATGGTGTGGATTTTATATTCATCCAAGAGTCGCAGGTAACTTTCTCGCCAATTCTTGAGCCAGTTCTGTATGTAAATTTTATCAACAAACAATGGCTCCAAGTCCTGCTTTAGGTTTTCGTCGCTTACCTTGTTGATCTGAAGTGTAAGCTTATCGAAAAGCGCGCGCGGGTCTTTTGCGTCAATGCCTTTGGCTATAAGGTAATCAAAGTCTGGCACTACTTTTTTATTCATGTACCAAAGGAGATCATAAATATCACGCCCTTTTTCTTCGTAGGTTGCTTCTTCGACACCACGAGTACCGCGGAGGAAAATAGCGGCAAGTTTGCTCGCCATAAGTGAGGACATATTGTAGGTAATGATCACGAATGAGAGCTGATCGCGGTTTATTGGCCGACGTTCAGTGACAGTCTTGGGAGCGACAAAGTGATTGAGATCAATTTTTACATGTACCTGCTTTGAAGGATGGCCAGAACTTAGCTCTTCGCCGACGTGGAATTTCAAGAGCAAGCCTCTGTCAGTGGTTATTTTTACCGTAAGGAAATCAGCCCCGGCACCATATGTGTTGATGAAGTGACCCTCAACTTCTTTTTTCAACTCCTCTAAGAATTTCTCTGTTATCGCACGAGAGATTTCAAAATCCAGATCAACCGACATGCGATCGAGTCCGTGAATAATGCGAAGCGAGGAACCACCATACATGATCCAAGAATTGTATTCCGAGTGATGGTAAATAAAGTTGAGAACGTAAAACTGCAACTCTTCTTTCAGAGCATTACGGCGCGTTTCCGCATCAAGACTGCCGTAGGCGGCAAGATCACCGAGCTTACGTTTTAGAATTGTTGAAATCTGTTCACTCATGGGAGTATTTATTAATCATTGAATAAAATTTGTCCTGCTCCTCCTTGCTCATCTCATCAATATCTATCCTCAATTCTGAAACCATTGCTTTGACTTTTCCTATGTCCAGACCGTTAAACTGACGCGTTCTCAAATAGAGCAAATCAAACAAGGCCTTAGAGGGAGAAGCAATGTAAAAATCAAACTTTCCTTTTGCCAAAGAAAAATCCGTAAAAAAATCTTTGCTGATTGACTGATACGAAAAATTTCCGGCCTTTGTCTGGTATTCTTTTGTCACCTTGAGCGTAACTGAAGTGATGGAATGGATCGCTTCGGTAGCGAGATTGTAATACTGGAGTGCCGCCCATGAACTGATATATGACGGCGTGCGAATGACGTTGGCAAGGTAAAATGAATACGAAATATCGTTTCGATTTTTCTCAAAAAAATCAGCTGACACATATAGACCATTTTTAAGGCGATAAATATCCTTGTACTTCAAAAACCGGCTAATATAGACATTAACCGTAGAGTCCTTGAGCCCCAACTGCTTACCAAGCTGAAATACAGTATTTTTACTGAAATGGGGCAGGGATTTAAGCTGTTCTAACAGATTACTCTTGCTTTTCATAATGTAACAGAAGTGTATCATATCAGAAACACCCCTGTCAATAAGGCCAAAAACCAATGAATATAAGGCATAAAATGGGTTGTATTCACTAAAAGTGACTTGTGTAGAGCACCCTAGAGCCGATAGTATGGAACACGGTGAAATCGATATTGGAAAATCCGGAAGATGTTTTTAACGCTTTCCGTGACGAATCCATATTGAACGAAGAACGAGCCAAAAGTATAGAGGGTCGATTGGATTATATATCGGGCGCGATCAAAAAACTGGAAGTTGCCAAGAAGCGGATCACCGAAGCCTTCAAGGCCGAAGTGATGACGCTTCCGGAATTAAGAAAAGAGAAAACCGATATCGAGCTAAGCGAGGAGAAACTCATCTCCGAGCGTGACGCTCTTATAATGAAGCTCAACGTCCAGCACGATGTGAGCGCAAAGATTGATCTTTTCAAGGAAACCTGTCACAAGTTTTTGAGTAAAATAAACGACCCGAAAATCGTGACAGAACGGTTGAAAAAAGATATAATAAAACTCGTAATTGATGAAGTGGTGATCGAAGGCGAGAGCGTCAAGATTTTTGCCACCATCCCTCTGCCGAATAAGATTCACGAACGGGAAATGGACAAAACTGACATTCCCGGTACTTTTAATGCTGGGGCTACCTTAGGCCCGGTGAACGAAACGAATATGGCCAGAATCTGGAATAAACATAAACAAACAAATACCCCTCTTAAAAAAAAGGTCTTTGTCGGTATGTCCGGCGGGGTAGACAGCTCTGTTTCGGCGGCCTTGCTCGCGCGCACCGGCTATGATGTCACCGGAGTTTTCATAAAAGTCTGGCAACCCGATTGGATGGAATG
Organism: uncultured Candidatus Saccharibacteria bacterium; assembly: GCA_964627275.1. Taxonomy (GTDB): domain Bacteria; phylum Patescibacteriota; class Minisyncoccia; order Phycocordibacterales; family UBA6065; genus UBA6065. The sequence continues at coordinate 8,222 of CAZVHT010000034.1, read as the reverse complement.
CACATGGCGAGAGGATCGTCTCGACGCTATGCGAGTGTGCGTGGAGCTCGGTATTCCTTTTGTAACTCTGGACCTTGAAAAAGAGTACAAGAGAGAGGTCGTTGATTATATGATTTCGGAATACAAAGCAGGCAGGACGCCAAATCCCGATGTCATGTGTAATCAGCATGTGAAGTTCGGCGGTTTTTTTGATTGGGCGATGGAGCAGGACGCGGATTATGTCGCCACGGGGCATTATGCTCAAATAAAAGAAGAAAATGGGACGTTCCGACTCATAGCTGGAACAGATCGAGGCAAAGACCAAACATATTTCCTCTGGACTTTGACGGAGAGGGAGCTTTCAAAAACGTTGTTTCCTGTTGGCAACCTTGAAAAAAGCGAAACACGCGAGCTCGCGCGCAAGTGGAATCTCCCAGTCGCGGAAAAAAAGGACAGTCAGGGGCTTTGTTTCATAGGCAAAGTAAATATAAAAGAATTTTTGTCTCACTATATAGGACCAAAAAAGGGCAGTGTGTTAGACGAAAAAGGAAAGATAATCGGCGAACATGACGGTGCGGTCTTTTTAACCATCGGTGAACGCCATGGTTTCAGAATCACCACAAAAACCTCGGATGATAAGCCGTATTACATCATCGCAAGAAATATTGTAAAGAATACAGTCACTGTTTCTCACAAATCATTGAATGGGAATCTTTCGGTAGAAAAAAGAGAATATTCGTTTGATTCTCCGAATTGGATTTCAAATATGCCGGAAACTGGAAGAGAATACACCGCCCGCATCCGCCACCTCGGCGACCTCCTGTCGTGCAAACTTGAAATAATTGCCAAAAATGTAAAAATTATTTTTGAAAAACCCATTATCGTAGCTTCTGGCCAATCAGTTGTCATCTATGATAAAGGAGAGTGTCTCGGAGGCGGGATTGTAATATAATTAACGCATGTCGCAAATCTTGATTCTCAAATCGACTGGTGAGAGAGAAACTTTTGAGCCGGCAAAACTGATTTCATCTCTGGAAAAAGCGGGGGCCAATCATGGACAGGCGGAAAGAGTGCTTTTGCATATACAGGCAGAACTGGTTGCCGGCATGACGACCAGTGAAATATACCGACATGCCTTTGATCTGTTGCGTCACTCGGCGCGTCCAATAGCTGCCAGGTATTCTATGAAGCGGGCCATTTCGGATCTCGGTCCGGCTGGTTTTCCTTTTGAAAAATTCGTGGCGGAGATATTCCGGGCAGAGGGCTATGAGGCTCTGACGGATCAGATTGTGCAGGGCCATTGTGTCGAACATGAAGTTGACATCGTTGCCTGGAAGGGAGATGAGCTCGTTCTGGTTGAAGCCAAATTTCACAATGAGCCTGGATTGAAATCTGACCTCAAAGTTGCCCTCTACGTCAAAGCGAGATTTGACGATTTGCGCGATGGTCTATATGAGTATGGAGGCAGATCCAGAAAAGTGACATCTTTTCAACTCTTTACCAATACAAAATTTACAGACCATGCCATCCGATATGCCGAATGTCAAGGTCTGGCGTTGGTTGGTTGGAATTATCCCCGCAAGGGCAATTTGGAAGACTTGGTCAATGAAGCCGGGTTACATCCACTGACATCGCTCACCACCCTATCGCAAATGGAGAAGAAATCTCTCCTCGATGCGGGTTTGGTCCTATGCAAACATGTGCGAGAGCATCAATTCGATTTACCGAATTACGGCGTAGACAAAGCAAAGATTAAGCAGATTTTAGAAGAAATAGAGACTATATCTGAATAAATTTTAAAACTTTTGAAACTAAATGGCTGAATATATAAAAAAATTGCAAATACGAAGTCAAGATTGGAATTACGGCGGATCAAAATGGAAATTGTCTAGATCAAAGCTAGATTTATTCACCGAATGTCCGCGCTGTTTCTATCTAGACAATAAATTAGGCGTGGCTCGTCCAAAAGGCCCTTCTTTTACTCTCAATCTCGCCGTAGATGCTTTACTCAAAAAAGAATTTGATATTCACCGCGACAAAAAATCACCACATCCACTAATGGAAAAATACGACGTAGACGCTGTGCCATATTCACATAAAAAATTAAGTGAATGGCGGGAAAATTTCAAAGGCATGCAATATATTCATCCCAAAACAGGACTGACTGTCAGTGGAGCGATTGATGATATATGGCTAAATTCACGAGGTGAACTGATCGTTGTCGATTACAAAGCCACAGCCAAAGACGGCAAAATTGAAAAACTCTCTGATTCCGGCTGGGACAGACAATATAAAAGGCAAATGGAAGTCTATCAATGGCTCTTCCGCCATGCCGGTTTCAAGGTTTCTAATACGGGATATTTTGTATACGTCAATGGTCAAAAAGACAGAAAAGCCTTTGACGGTAAGCTAGAGTTTGATATCACATTGATAGCTCACGAGGGAGACGATTCATGGGTTGAAGACGCCATTATAAATGCCAAGAAATGTCTCGACAGCGATGATTTGCCACCTCCGAGTTCTGCGTGCGAATATTGCGCCTATCGGAAGTTTTTAAGAGAAGTACAAGCGCCATTCGATAAAAACGGAAAAAAGAAATGAATCAAAAAACAGAAGAACTAAAGAAGATAAAAGATGAAGTGTTAACGCTCATAGAATCACCACTTTATACGTATCGAGTAAAGAATAAATATTTTCCCGTCATAGGCGAGGGTAGTCATGATGCGCATATCATGTTTGTGGGCGAGGCGCCGGGAGAGAATGAAGCCAAAACCGCCAGACCTTTTTGTGGACGGTCCGGCAAATTGCTGGATGAATTGCTGGCCTCCATAAGTATGGACAGAAAATCGGTTTATGTGACCAATTTGGTCAAAGATCGGCCAGAAGACAACCGCGATCCGTTACCTCATGAAATCGCTCTATACGGCGTTTTTTTGGAACGCCAGATTGAAATCCTACAGCCAAAAATCATTGCTACTCTAGGCCGGCATTCCATGAAATATGTTTTTGAAAAATACGGCCTCGGCTCGGTCCTCGAAAGTGTTTCAAAAATTCACGGGCGGGAATTTGTCGGAGAGGCTAATTACGGGCCTGTAACCGTCGTGGCCTTGTATCATCCGGCGGTGGCCCTCTATAATGGCTCCATGAAACCGGTGCTCACGGAAGATTTCAAAATTCTAGAGAAATATAAATAGAATATAAATAGGAATGAGGTATATAAATAAACAAAAATGAAAACATCCTGGAATCTCGGACTTCTATACAGCGGCCATGACGATCACGCTATAGAGAGAGATATGAAATATATAGAGCGCGCCTATTCAGCTTTTGAGAAAAAATATAGAGGCCAAAACAATTATCTAAAAAACGAAGTTGACCTCTCCAAAGCGCTTGTAGACTTTGAGTCTTTATTTGAAAAACTGCCTCTGACAAAACCTCTGTCGTACTTCCATTACCGCCAAGACATAAATTCTGATGATATCATCGCGAGATCAAAAGCTACGCAACTGATGGAAAGGTTTGCGAAAAATGACCACAAAATTGTTTTTTTTGAACTGGCTCTGGCCAAAATTCCGACAAATCTCCAGAATAAGTTTCTGAAAAGCAAAAAGCTCGAACACTTCAAATATTACCTCGGACTTGTTTTTCAAAGGGCCAAGTACGATCTGACAGAACCAGAAGAAAAAATCCTCGGTCTCAAATCAATCCCCGCGCGAGAGCTCTGGATTACGGGTACAGAAAAACTTCTAGGTCAGACTACGGTAAATTTTCAAGGCAAGACACTACCTCTACCTCTCGCAAACGGGAAAATCGCCGACCTACCCATAAATTATCGTCGAGAGCTTCATCAATTAGTCATGAAAAAACTGGAAACTCTCTCTCCTGTGGCCGAGAGTGAAATCAACGCTATTGTGACTGACAAGAAAATAAATGACGAACTCCGCGGTTTTGATGAGCCTTATGACGCCACAATCTTGAGCTACCAGAATAATCGTAAAAGTGTTTTGGCTCTGGTGGACGCCGTTACGCGAAACTTTTCCGTAAGCCATCAGTTTTATGCTCTCAAAGCCAAACTTTTGAAGCTTCCTCATCTGGAATATTCTGACAGGGCGGCTGGCATAGGCAAAAATGTCAAGCAAATAAAATTTGGACAAGCCGTCAATATTCTCAAAGAAGTTTTTGGTTCTCTCGATCGTCAGTTTCTTTCAATTCTTGAGAGTTTTCTCACCAAAGGCCAGATAGATGTCTATCCGAAAGTGGGCAAAACCGGCGGAGCTTATTGTTCGGGCAATATCAACGCGCCGACATTTGTCCTGCTCAATTACACGAATACTCTGGATCAAGTCATGACTTTCGCTCACGAGATGGGTCATGCCATTCACACCGAACTTTCAAAATCGCAAACGCCTCTGTATGAAAATTATTCCACATCTACAGCCGAGGTCGCCAGCACCCTCTTCGAGGCTCTGGTTTTTGACGCTATTTTTGAAAAACTTTCAAAAAAAGAAAAAATTGTTGCTTTGCATAAAAGGATAAATGATGACGTTCACACCATTTTTCGCCAGATTGCCTGTTTTAATTTTGAAGAAGAGCTTCACGCCACTATTCGCGAGAAGGGCGGTATGTCCAGAGATGAAATACGCGCTCTAATGAACAAACACATGTCAGCATATCTCGGTCCGATTGTTCATATGAGACAAATTGACGGCAATCTCTTTGTCAGTTGGAGTCATATCAGGCGATTTTTCTATGTCTATTCGTACGCTTTCGGCCAGCTCATTTCCAAAGCGCTATATGCAAAATACAGAGAAGACAAAACATACCTCAAAGAAATCAAACAGTTTCTCTCTCTGGGCGGTAGCGATTCTCCGGAAAATATTTTCAAATTAATCGGTATAGACGTGACGAAACCTGATTTTTGGGAGAAAGGACTTAAAAGCATAAAAAGAGATATTGAAAAGCTTGAGAAACTGACCAAAAACGTGTAAATTGGGGTGTATGACATCATCTCTAGTACGCAAGCGATTCTTGGAATTTTTCGGAAAGAGGGGGCATGTAATCATTCCTTCAGCTAGTCTCGTGCCCGAAAACGATCCGACGGTGCTTTTCAATACGGCTGGCATGCAACCACTGGTGCCGTATCTCCTCGGCGAAAAACACCCAGCTGGCAAACGCTTGGTCAATTTCCAGAAATGCGTTAGAACTAATGATATTGATGACGTCGGCGACAATACCCATCTCACATTCTTTGAAATGATGGGCAATTGGTCCCTCGGCGATTATTTCAAAAGAGAAGCCATTGAATGGAGCTATGAACTTCTGACCGACAAAAAAATCGGTTTCGGTCTAAACCCACAGTGTCTCTATGTCACTTGTTTTGAAGGCGACAAAAACGCTCCGCGCGATGACGAATCAGCCGATATATGGAGAGAAATTTTCAAAAAAAACAATGTCACAGGCGAGCGCCTGTATTTCATGTCCGCCGAGAAAAATTGGTGGCAACCTGGTCCAAACGGCCCCTGCGGTCCTGATACGGAAATGTTTTATGATCTGACGAGCGTACTCGCGAAAGGCATGACAAAAACGCAGTTTTTGAAGGCCGAAAAAGATCAAAAAATCGTGGAGATCTGGAATGATGTTTTTATGGAGTATATAAAAAAAGACGATAAAGTAATAACCTTGCTTGAAAAGAAAAATGTAGATACGGGTGCCGGGTTTGAGCGGTTGTGCGCCGTGCTGGGAGGAAAAGATAATGTATTTGATACGGATATATTCGCTCCAATCATGGCTATCTCCGAGAGACTGGCAAGTGATCTCAAACGTCAGAGGATCATTTCTGACCATATCCGTACGGCGGTCTTTATGATTTCTGACGGTGTATTACCGGCCAATACCGATAGAGGTTATATTCTCCGGCGAATCATCCGCCGTATGGTCTTTGCCACAGATGCAAAAAAACTCCATCGAAAAAATATTGAAAATTTTATTGACCTCTTGGCCAGAGATTATGATTCTATATATAAAAACATTTCTCCACAAAAGACTCATATCATAGACGAAATATCAAAAGAAGCCGACAAATTCACCAACGCTCTAGACCACGGCATGAGAGAATTTGAAAAAGTCTCAAAAGCCGACATTTCCGGCGAGTCTGCTTTCACATTGTTTTCTAGCTACGGCTTTCCAATCGATCTCACCGTGGAGCTCGCAGGAGCAAAGGGCTTGAAAGTTGATAGGGAAAGTTTTGATAGAGAATTTAAAAAACACCAGGACCTCTCGCGTGTCGGAGCGGATAAAAAATTCAGAGGCGGTCTCGGTGACACTTCGGAAATGTCTGTAAAGTATCACACGGCGACCCATTTACTTCATCAGGCACTCCGCGAAGTGCTCGGAACAAATGTTTTTCAAAAAGGTTCAAATATCACACCCGAACGTTTGCGTTTTGATTTTACTCATGCGGCCAAGATGACTGACGGGCAAAAGAAGAGAGTAGAGGATATTGTAAACAAACAAATCAAAGCCGCTTTAAATGTGCATCATATTGAACTTCCAAAAGAAAAAGCTCTCAAAACTGGCGCACTTCACTTCTTTGGCGACAAATACGGCGATATCGTTTCCGTTTATTACATTGGTGACAGTATGGATAGCGCCGTTTCAAAAGAATTCTGCGGCGGCCCGCACGTGGAAAACACAAATACGCTAGGCACATTCAAAATCCAGAAAGAAGAAGCTGTCTCGGCAGGCGTCAGGCGCATAAAAGCAGTGCTTGTATAATTCTGAATTATGTGTTAGTTATCACATCAGAACCGTAACCAAAAACCCAATAAAGAAAGGCTGTTAATGAACATTGAAATCACGGGAAATCTCTTGGAGCGCCTAGAGACTCTTTGTCTTGCGAAAGGTCAACAGGCAGATATTTTTGCGAAAGAAGTTCTGGCAAGAGGCGTTGAAACAATCGAGAGTGAGACGCTTGGAGCTAATGCGAAAAGAGCCAGATTTATTCAGAAGCATTGGCGGACAATGACCGATAAGACCATGGCAAGACGCTTGGGTTGCAAGCTTGGCATTCTCGCTCGCGCCAGAAAATCATTGGGGTTTGAACGCCGAATAGTGCCTGATCTCGATGATAATGCAAAATATTTTGTCGCAAATCATCCCGAATTAAGTCTTCTACAGTGTGCGAATCTGACAAATTCGGGGCCAGAATCTGTGTTGAGATATTGTCGCAAGCTCGCCACAGCATACATTCAAGTAAACGGTGTGACGGAGCTTGATGCCGAAATTGGCCGGAGATTTCATCTCAATGTCACAGAGATTGGGAGTATCAGATCGATCTTGGGACTGTTGCGGACGCGTGGCTCTCACGGTCATAATCGGAAGGTAGTCCTAGCTGACCTAGGAACAAAAGCCGAACTCGAATTCGCGCTGAGGAGAGGCGGTAAAACCCTTGTCGATATTGTCCACGAGAAGAGACTGCCTATCAGTAGGGAACGCGCGAGGCAACTCATTGCCAAATACGGTCTTACTTCCAATAGCGAAGAAAGAACCGCATCGTGGTATGCATATCGTTGCGGTCATCCGGAGTTTGTCGATAAAGTTTGTTTTGAAACTGCGCTCAAAGAGAGTGGTAATATCCACAAATTTTCACTGAGTCTCAGTCTCGATGACAGAATTCTGCACCGGATTGTCGATTTACACGGGATCAATGTCCCGAAGACTGTTCCCAGAATTGAGTTAGTCTGTTCGTGTGGCAAGAAATTCTTTCGAAGGGAAAGTTTGATAAAAAAACAAAAAAAAGAGAATCCAAACCGAAAGTTTTTCTGCTCTGTGATTTGTCGGACTAAGTATGTAATTCCGCTTGCTCTCGCCGCTCGGCGTGAAAAACGCCTCAGAGCAAAAATCGCTTGATCATTTTCAAGGCCAGTTTACGCGAAAGTCTAGACTGGTCTTTTTATTTGATCCATATGTTTGATGTATAATATATCCATGTCCTTTTTCTCTCCAAAATCGGAGCTGGCGTTGGTGTTTGATATAGGCTCGTCGTCGGTGGGGGCGGGGCTCTTGAGACTAGCTCGTAGCGAACCTGTCTGCGTGATTCACTCTATACACGAGGCTATTCCTCATCAGACGACGGTTGATCCAGACAGGTTATTCCGCGACATGATCGAAGTTTTGAAGAGAGTGCATGGAGAGATTATAAAACAAGGCGTCACCCATCTCACCGGTAGCGAGTTTCGTCATGT
>CAZVHT010000033.1:0-12945 GCA_964627275.1 uncultured Candidatus Saccharibacteria bacterium | reverse complement strand
CGTGCTCCACGAGAATACCTATTTCGCTTTCCATGATAAAATGTTTTTATGACTGTCATCTTTGACGAAGAAAAACAAGGCAAAAAATTGGACGAATTCAAACATCGCGAAGAAGAAGACGTGGCCCAGATTGTGGCCAGTCGCGAGGGCCTCGAATATGTGGATTTAACTCCCGTACCCGTAAATATGGACGCTCTGCGAATTATTACGGAGACAGAAGCCCGCGAGGCAAAACTGGCCCCCTTTAGCCTCATAGGCAAGCGTCTGAAAATTGCCGTTGTCTCTCCAGCAAATGAAAAAACCAAACGAGCTGTAGACATCATCACGTCCAAAGGCTATGAGATAACTCTAGCTGTAGCAAGCCCGGTGAGCTTAGAAAAAGTCTGGTCACGTTACGGCGATTTATCATATTCGACTGAAACCAAAGCCGGCGCTCTGGATATTTCCAGCGAGGACATCAAAACATTCATAAGCAAAATCAAAACCATAGAAGACGTAAAGAAAAGTATAGAAGAAATTTTGAAACTAAAAAAAGGCTTCCGCATATCGAAAATTCTGGAAATCGTTCTCTCCGGCGGCTTGGCCACAAAAGCCTCGGACATTCACATAGAGCCAGAAGAAGATTACGTCCGCCTGCGTTACCGCTTGGACGGCATGCTTACGGACATCATGACATTCGATCTGGAAACATTTAATCTGCTCCTCTCTCGCGTAAAACTGCTGTCGGGCCTCAAGCTCAATATAAAAAGTGAAGCCCAAGACGGCAGGTTCAGCGTCAAAATCGGCAGTGATGACATAGAAATCCGCACATCCATTCTCCCTGGCGCCTATAACGAATCAGTGGTTCTGCGTCTGCTCAACCCGAAATCAATTCAAGTGCCTCTCGAAGAACTCGGCATCCCGCAAAAATTGCTCGGCATTATTCTGAGAGAAATCGCCAAGCCAAACGGTATGGTTCTCACCACCGGACCTACGGGATCGGGCAAGACGACGACTCTCTACGCGTTTTTGCGCAAAATTCATACGCCAGGCGTCAAAATTATTACGATCGAAGATCCGATTGAATATCACTTACCGGGTATCGTTCAAACGCAGGTCAATACAGAAAAAAATTACTCATTCGCCTTGGGTTTGCGTTCAGCCCTGCGCCAGGACCCGGATGTCATTATGATCGGTGAAGTCCGCGACTCCGAAACGGCACAGACGGCAATCAATTCCGCTCTCACAGGCCATCTCGTTTTTTCAACACTTCATACCAACAGCGCCGCCGGATCTTTTCCACGCCTCATAGATCTCGGCGTAAACCCCCGTGTCATTTCCAGCGCTATAAATATAGCTCTGGCCCAACGTCTGGTCAGAAAACTTTGCCCCGCCTGCAGGAAAGAGGAAACCCTGGCGGGCAGAGACAAAGAAAGAATAGAAAAAATAATTACTTCAATCATTGATAAAAAAGAAGTGCCGGAAAATAGAAATATTTATTGGAAGTCTGTCGGCTGTATGGAGTGCAATAAAACCGGTTACCGAGGGCGCATAGGCATATACGAGGGCATTCTCATAACAGATGAGATAAACAAAGCCATCGAATATTCTACGAGCGAAAAGGAAATCGACAAGGTTGCGATAAATCAAGGAATACTCTCCATGCTCCAGGACGGCGCCCTAAAAATCTTGAAAGGTATCACCTCCTTTGAAGAATTGGGGAGAGTTATAAGCATAGAAGATTAAATATATGATAAACCAAACAGAAAATTTTACGACAAAATTACACGAACTTGAAACAGAAATGAATAGGGTTTCGCTTGAGTTTCAAGCAAAGGAAAAATTAACCGAGGAGCTACGTTTGGCCATAGAAACCGCAAAAAAGACGGCCAAAGACAAAGAAATGGAACTGGAGAGGGTCAAGCAAGAAAAACTCGCAGCGGAGAGAGAGGCGGTAAAAAAACAATCCGAACACATCAAAGCCGAGAGCGATCTGAGAACTCTCAAACTACAAAACGATAATTATCATAGAGAGTATCAAACATTTCACCAGCAATATGAACGTTCAATGACCGAACAAAAAAATTCTGTTCGTAAAAAATAAACGCTTTTCCAAAGAGCTTTTTTGTGTTCTTTTTCTTTTTGCTATTGCGTGCGAAAATAAGAGGAGTAGTATGAAAAAAGAAAATCGTCCCGCATAGGGCGACGTTCCAGAACATAAATCTCTAAGCAATACTTACAGATGTGCATCCAAAGTTAAGTAGAGTTCGGAGGATTGCCCCAGTATAAACCGGAGTCTAACCAGAACGTCCCGAGAATATCAACTAGTAAACCAAAGGTTTAATTGCTTAGAGATTTATACTCTGGAACCGGTATTTCAATATCTTTAACGTGATTATCCTAGCACAAAGCATTCTATATGTCAAGTATATCAAATCAAACAGCAAAAAACACCAAAAATAAGGCTCAAAATAAGCCTGATTTGGAAAACGACGAGCTTTTTTTATATACCACTCTGCGCCCTGCCAAATGGGACGAATACGTCGGTCAAAAGAGCCTAAAAGAAAATCTTCGAGTACTCTTGCGCGCGGCGGCGGAGAGAAAGCATCCTCCCGAACACATTCTCTTTTATGGTCCGCCGGGTCTCGGCAAAACCACTCTCGCTCACCTCATCGCCAAAGAAACCGCCTCACAACTGAAAGCTACTTCCGGTCCGGCCATAGAAAAAATCGGTGACTTGGCATCTATCCTCACAAATCTCGCCCCCGGTGACATACTATTCATAGACGAAATTCATCGTTTGAATAAATCCATAGAGGAAGTGCTCTATCCCGCTATGGAATCTGGCTCCCTCGATATTATTATTGGCAAGGGTCCTTCGGCCAGAACCATTCAGCTCGAACTTCCACCATTCACTCTGCTTGCGGCCACGACCCGTATCGCTCTACTGTCAGCTCCGCTACGTTCAAGGTTCTCGGGTGGTACCTTTCGCCTAGAATTCTACTCTGACAAAGAAATTCAACAGATAATAGAACGTTCGGCAAAACTTTTGAAAATAAAAATAGACGATAAATCGTCAAAAAAAATAGCCGAGAGGAGCCGTTTTACGCCACGCACGGCAAATTTCCTCCTCAAGCGCGTCCGTGACTTGGCCCAAGTGGAAAAAGTGCCGGTTTCTGTCGAAATCGTCGACCGAGCGCTCGCTATGCTCGGCATTGATGAGCTCGGCTTAAACCAAAATGATCGTGATCTCCTCAAAACCCTCATAGAAAAATTCAATGGCGGCCCTATCGGCCTCAATACTCTGGCCGCATCGCTTTCCGAAGAAGAAGCGACTGTTGAAGAAGTCCACGAACCATATCTCCTCCAACTCGGTCTCATAGAGCGTACTCCACGTGGCCGTAAAGCCACAGAGAAAGCTTGGGAGCATTTGAAAATACAAAAAGACAAAAACGGAAAACTTTTATAATATGATCTCATGTCCGGTCACAATAAATGGTCGCAGATAAAGCACAAGAAAGCCAAAACAGATGCCCAGAAGTCCAAGCAGTTTTCCAAATTCTCGCGACTGATAACAGAAGAGGTACGAAAAGCAAAAGGAAACAGAGACGCTCCGGGAGTTCGCGTGGCAATAAATCGTGGTCGTGAAGTAAATATGCCAAACGATGCCATCGATAGAGCAATAAAAAAGGCAACGGAAAACTCCGCTGGGCTGGAGATGGTTACTTATGAGGCGTACGGCCCGGGTGGCTGTGCAGTGATTGTCGAGGCGTTCACTGCAAATAAAAATAAGGCGTCACAAGAAATCAAACATATACTCGCCAATAATGGTCATCCTCTAGCCTCTCCGGGTAGCGCGTCATGGGCATTTGAACGCCATGGAATAGAATGGAAACCGAAAACAACCATCACTCTCGAGGACGCTGATTTGGCTCTCCTCGAGAAACTGATAGACGCCCTGGAAGACAATGACGAAGTTCAGGAAGTGTTTACGAATGTGGAGTAACATTAGAGCATGAGAATCATCGCTATCGATCCGGGATATGAGCGCCTCGGTATTGCCGTACTGGAAAAAGAGATTCGGGGTAGAGAAATACTCGTTTATTCTGATTGTTTTAAAACAGACAAGGGACTGGGACATTTTGAAAGGCTCGGTCTCATCGGAAATGAAATTGAAAAAGTAATTTTGGAATACAAGCCAGAAGTATTGTGCCTGGAAACACTTTTTTTTAGCGGAAATAGAAAAACGGCTATCATGGTAGCAGAAGCACGCGGCGTCATCCTCTTTCAGGCCGCAAAACACAACATCAAAGTCTATGAATACGGCCCTGGACAAATAAAAGTAGCGGTTACGGGATACGGCAAGAGTGATAAACGGGCGGTCAATTCCATGGTAGACAAGCTCGTAAAGATAGACAAAAAAATCGCCCACGACGATGAATATGACGCTATCGCCGTCGGCCTTACGTGCTTTGCAATCGAAAAATTTGCACCTTAAAAACTCATCTTTTCCACAGGCAGGCCTACTTGCAAAGATAATTTTATTTGCTACAAATAGAGCACTCGTAAAGTAAAGATCATATGCCACGAAATAAAACCATAAAAGAAGAAGAAAAAGAAACTGAGGAAGAGGATCCTAGTCCAAAAAAAGTGGCATCGGATGACGACGAAGTGGTCACCGAGGGTTTTGAAGATCCTCTTCCAAATACTAATGAGGACGGGGACGATCCTCTGAGCGATTTCATGCCGGAAGAAGAAGGTTGGTAATTTATCTCACTCTGATTTTTATAAACCTGTGTTTGCCTATTTTGAGATCCATGTTCTCCTCAATTATTTCGTTGTAAAGAGATTGGGTTGTCCCGGATTTTATAATTTTTATTGCACCCTCTTTCATCAGCCTCTTGAAATCGGTTTTTGACGAGACTATTTTCTGCTCGAGGAGAATGTCGGAGAGAAGCGAGCCTCTGGAGACATTTACTCCCAGCGCGTCAGACGGCATCGCACCACCGGAAAATGCCGAGAGAAAAGATTCACGCGCGGATATTGCCGTTTTTGAGTCATGATACAGAGTGACAATTGCCTCTGCTAAACGCAGTTTGGCGTCACGTGGATTGCCTCCATTGGCGAGAAATTCTTTTTCTCCGGTGATATCTTCATCTGCTACATTCGTGCACAATTCAAAACCAGAAATAATCATGCCATCGGGCCAACTCATAACTTTGCCGAACATATCCTGTGCGCTATCAGCGAGAGTTATTATATTGCCTTCTGTTTTACCCATTTTGATCCCCGATGGATCAGCGAGTAGTTTTGTGGCGATAACAAATTTTTCTTTGTTCTTCATCACTTTCATCAGGTCCCGACCGGCGAGCATGTTGAATGTCTGGTCGTTGCCGCCGATTTCTGCATCCACGTCCATGGCTACACTGTCGTATCCTTGCATGAGGGGATAGAGAAACTCATGAATGAATGTCGGCCTGCCATCTTCTGCTCTTTTCCGAAACATATCCCTCTTCAACATTTGATCAACGGTCATTTTCGAAGCGAGATTCAAAACATCTTCAAAATTCATTTTGGAAAGCCATTTGCTGTTGTATTTTACCTCTGCTTTATTTTTACCGCTAAAAGAGAGAAAGGTGGAAGCTTGTTTTTTATAAAGTTTGAGATTCGAGAGTACTTCCTTTCTTGAAAGTTGCTTTCTCATTGCCAGTTTATCTGATGGATCGCCTATCATAGCCGTAAAATCGCCCATGAGCAGAATTACTCTGTGTCCCATTTTCTGGAGCTGGGAGAGCTTCATCAGGGGAATTGTGTGTCCCATATGGAGAGTCGGCCCGGTCGGATCAATGCCGAGATAGATAGACAGTTTTTTGCCACTTCGAAGCGCCGAGATCAGACTTTCTTTTGAAGGAAAGACATTATCTATACCCCGTGAGAGAAACTGATCAATATCGTTCACCAGTATACTTTATCACAGCCCTTTTTCTCTGTCTTGTAGCACTATAAATTTCCTGATATGTTAGAGACTGCATGAAAAAAAGTGTATCTCGACATTTGAAACAATTCGTTCGTCATGTGAAAGCCCATACAAAAAGAGACATTGCTCTCGTTATCACCTCTCTCGCCTGTATTGCAATCGGGTCTGTTGTTTTTTGGATATCTTCTTTTCGATTGCCTGATTTGTCTTCGTTTGAACAGAGAAAAGTGACAGAATCGACAAAAATCTATGATAGAACAGGAAAAGTATTGCTTTATGATCTGCATGCCGGCGTAAAGAGGACGATTGTTGCCGGAGCGGATATTTCCCCATACATAAAAAAGGCTACGGTTGCGATCGAAGACGAAGGTTTCTACAAACATCACGGCATAAAAATCTCTTCCATCATCCGCGCTATTTTCGCAAACATTATATCCGGCGGCTGGAGCCAGGGCGGTTCGACAATCACGCAACAAGTCGTAAAAAACACCCTTCTCACCAATGACAAAAAAATATCCCGTAAGCTCAAGGAATGGGTTTTGGCCTTCAAATTGGACAAAGCTCTGCCGAAAGACAAAATTCTGGAAATCTATCTCAATGAAAACCCCTATGGCGGCAATATGTACGGCATCGCCGAGGCATCAGAGCAATTTTTCGGCAAAGAACCACGAAACGTGACTCTCGCCGAGGCCGCTTACCTGGCCGCTATCCCTCAAGCCACGAGCTACTATTCGCCTTATGGCACTCATAGAAAAGAGCTCGATAATCGCAAGAAATTAGTTCTGGAGAGAATGCTCAAAAATGGTTTTATAACAGAAGCGGAATATGAAAAGGCGCTCAAGGAAAAAGTAGCCCTTCAACTGCAAGAAAAATTCGGCATCAGATCTCCCCATTTCGTTTTCTTCGTCAAAGATTATCTGGAAAATATTATCGGTAAAAACTCATTCGATGAGGGCGGTTATAGAGTGATAACCACTCTAGACACCAATCTCCAAGAACAAGCTGAGGAGCTCGTCAAGAAAACGGCGCTTTCCAATAAAGAAAATTTCAACGCCGAGAATGCCGCTTTGATTGCCTTGAACCCGAAAACTGGCGATATTTTATCCATGGTTGGTTCGCGAGATTATTTTGATACGGAAATTGACGGGCAGTTCAATGTTGCCATCGCTCCTAATCGTCAACCCGGCTCCACCATGAAGCCGATCGTCTACTCGGAAGCTTTCATAAAAGGTTATACCCCGGAAACAGTTGTTTTTGATTTACCTACCTCGTTCAGTACCGAATGCGATCTGGAGGGCAAGCCTTTACTGGCTCATATGAATCCAAAAATCTGTTACATGCCACAAAACTATGACGAAAAATTCCGCGGACCCGTGAGCTTGCGAAACGCTTTGGCGCAATCTGTAAACATTGCTTCTATAAAAACCTTGTATCTCGCGGGAATTAGAGATTCTCTGGCTTTGGCCAAAGATATGGGCATAACCAGTCTCACAAATGCTGATCAATACGGACTCACCCTCGTCCTAGGAGGTGGAGAAATCTCACTCCTTGAAATGACTAGCGCCTACGGCACGTTTGCGAAAGACGGCAATCATGTCGCCTATCGTCCCGTCCTACAAGTCTTTGATTCAAAAGGAAACGAGCTAAAACTTCCAGCACAGAAGCAATATCAGGTTATGCCAGCAAATGTGGCAGAAACTATATCAGATATTCTCTCCGATAATACCGCGAGAACTCCCGCCTATGGTCCAAATTCCGTTCTCTATTTTCCAAATAGAGATGTAGCTGTAAAAACTGGTACCACAAACGACTCCAGAGACGCTTGGACCATAGGATATACACCGAATCTGGTTGTCGGCGTCTGGGCCGGAAACAACGACAATAGCCCTATGATCAAAAAAGTGGCTGGACAAATCGTCGCCCCTATGTGGAGCACGTTTATGCATAAGGCCCTCGAAACCATAGCCGATGAGAGATTTACTCCATCGACATCGGTAGATCTGCTTACTCTCAAACCGATCATGAGGGGCATATGGCAGGGCGGACAGACTTATACCATAGACAAAATATCAGGAAAGATAGCCACTGAATTCACTCCTCCGGAAACAAAACAGGAAATTCCAATTCAGTCGGTTCATTCTATTCTCTATTGGATAGACAAACGTGACCCGCTCGGCCCTCCATTGATACATCCAGAAAATGATCCTCAATACGAGCGCTGGGAGGCTCCTGTCCGCACTTGGGCGGCATCGCAGGGTCTCGCCGATCAGGCGGGTAGCATCATACCGACAGCTACGGATGACGTTCACACTGGAGGAAATTCTCTCATTGTTTCTATTCGAAATATATATTCAGCCAAAAAATATAATTTGAATGATGAGGTTTTGATAAACATTACATCTACGGGTAAATACCAGCTTGTCAAAGCATCTCTCTATGTGAACGACGTTTATATGGAAACAATCGAAAGAGTGCCTTTTTCTTTCCGCTTTTCTCCAAAAGACGTGCCGAACGTGCAAGAGACCAACAGGATAAAAATAATCGGCTTCGACTCCGTTTACAACAAAAGCGAAGCCAGCACGACGTTTTCTGTGGCGTTGGACAACTAAAGACAGAAACCGAAAAAATACTTATTTATTGCTTTAGCGAACATCCGTTATCCTACCTCGCGGAAAGGTTCTTTTAAGATACTCAACTATGTGGTCTTTCTTCATAAAAACTATTGATTTCACCAACGGACTGGCTTTGATATAGAGCGTGCCACCTTTCATTTCGAAGTCTACATTTTCGAGATTACAGACTTCTCTGAGTGCTCTGGTTATTATTTCCTTTTGAAAGGCCGAGTCACTCTCGATATGGGCGAATTTTTTGAGATACTCGGCTATATTAAACATAATACCAGTATACTTTTTTTAGGCTACCTATTCATAGGCATGACGAGATAGGAAAAGGATTTGTCGGACATACCGCGCATGACCAGAGGTTTATTGGCGCCGCTTATAGAAACTGAAACACTATCGGAATCGATAGATTGGAAGCAGTCGGCGATATATCTGTGATTGAAGTTTATATCAACGTCTTGGCCCGTAACAGAAGCGTCGAGAGCGTTGGTATATTCGCCCACATCGCTGTTTTTTGTGGAAATAATGAAAGATTTTTTCGAAGGCAGAGCTTTTATGTTCACCTGATTGAACTTGTCGGAGAAAACGTGGGAAGTTTTGAAAGAATCTATCAAATCTTGCCTCAAAACAACAACTTCGGTCACAAAAACTTTTGGTATAATCTGTTTGTAGTCGGGAAATGTGGCGTCTATGACGCGCGACATGAGATAAATATCTCTGGTTTCAAATGCAATCTGGTTTTTGTCAAACAAAATCTTGACATCGTCGGAAATATTCTCCAGAGTGTGGATAATATCCAAGACGTTTTTTGCCGGAATGATAACCGAAGGGAAATCGATTGATTCTTTTATTTTTACCTTCTTTTCGGCTAGACGGAAGGAATCGGTTGAAACAAAAACGAGATCTCCGCCGTCTTTGGTGACATAGACGCTCGCCAACTCCGGCTTTACCGTGGACAGAGAAGCACTGTAAACTACCGATTTAAAGCCCTTTATGAGCAGTTTTGGGCTCATTTCGACCGTTTTGTGTGTATCAAGTTTTGGTATGGAAGGAAAATCATCCGGAGAATATGTTTTTATGAGTGTGTTGTTTGAAGAAGTTTTTATGAGAATATTTCCCTCTCTTGATTCCAGTACGATATTTTTCTCTTTCGGGAGACCAGAGAGGAGGGATGTCAAAACACTTCCGTGGAGCGCAATTTCACCCGGAGCATCGACCTTGGCTGGAATTCTGATTTCTATGCCGCAATCCAGGTTTGTAGCGCGTATGACGAGTAGATTTTTGTCCGCGCGCAGGCTGACACAAGACAAAATCGGCAGAGAGAGATTTTTTCCCGTCAATCTGTCGGCTTTTACTATGGCTTCTACCAGTTTATCTTTTATGCATTCTATTTTCATTTGTTCAGTATATCTTTTATTTCTATATATAAGACTATTATTACTATTAACAGTGTGGATATGTTTATATCCGCTCACACCTCACTCTCTAGCCGTTTTTTAAGTTTTACATATATCATAACTGTGGATTAGTCCCCGGAAGAATCAATAACTTTTGGTTTTTCCATCTCCCAGTCGGACTTATCAGATTTTTTCCACAAGCAAGTCACAGTTTTTTATCATGATATGAGAGAGCGGATATGATTTAATTCCTGAAGCAGGGGTTGGTTCGACTTTATATCTTCTTTTACCTTTTCGCAAGAATGGATGACTGTCGTATGGTCTCGCCCACCGAGCTTTTCGCCGATTGATGGATATGAAATATTGAGATCCTCGCGCAAGAGGTACATGATGACTTGACGCGGTTTCACCACTTCTTTCTTGCGGGTCTTGTCGTATATGCTCCGTTCCTCAATGTTGTAGAAGTCGGAGACGATTTTCACCACTTCTTTCACCGATATGGTTTTTTTCGGCTTGGCGCTGTTTTTGACCAGATTTTTCAGGTCAATTATGTTCATTTCTCGTCCTCGGAGTTGGGTCTGAATGGCTATTGAATTGATGATTCCTTCTAATTCGCGGATGTTGCCATCGAGGGCCCCAGCCAAAAATTCCACCAATTCTGTCGGCAGGCTGACGCTCTGGCGGGTCAACTTGGTCCGGAGAATTGAAACCCGGGATTCATAATCCGGCGCGGCGACATCGACGATCATGCCGGCGTTAAAACGTGACTTTATTCTCTCGTCTACGCCAGAGAGATTGTTCGGGTGTCTGTCGGACGAGCAAATAAACTGCTTGTTATTCTCATGCATTGTATTAAAGAGATGAAAAAACTCTTCCTGGGACTTTTCTTTGCTCGAAAAGAATTGTATGTCGTCCATGATGATAACGTCATATTTGCGATATTTTTCCTTGAACTGGTTGGCTTTGCCGAGCTGAACTGATGTCATATAGTCTACGGTAAACTTTTCGGACGTTACATAGAGCACTTTTTTACTCGTGCCATTCTTTATATGATTACCGACGGCCTGAATGATGTGGGTCTTGCCCCTGCCTGTGTCCCCATAGATAAAAAGTGGATTATAAGCCGTACCCGGGTTTTTCATGACGGCTTGGGCAGCCGCGTGAGCCAGTTCGTTGAAAGGTCCAACAACAAAAGTGTCAAAAGTATATTTCGGGTTGAGGTTGTCTTCCTTGTTTATGTAATATTCCTGTAGAGGTAATTCATGCACCGGGAAAATTCTCTGTGTTTCGTCGATGATATCTCTGTGTTCCGATGTTTTTGGAGAAATAACGTATTCTATTGATCTCACATCATGGCCAAAATCACGCAGATGCTTCAAAATCGTCTTGTGAAATTTATCAAAGAGCCATTCTTTGGCGAAAATACTCGGCACGGCTATGGTTATCACGCCATCGCCCTGCTTGTGTATATATGTTTCCTTGAACCACATATTGAATGCGACTTTCGACACCTGTAGTTCTAGTACCCCGAGCACATTTTCCCAAAGTTTTTTATTATCCATAGTTGTGTGTGATCCCAGCAAGCTCAGTATATAGGTTTAGTAGAATTGTAGTAGTTGTAAATTATGTGTAAATATGTTAATAATGTGTGAACAAAGTGTTAATAAGAAAACTAGCTAAATTTGGAAGATTATGGCAATCGTATACAAAACAAAAAACAGGAAGAGAGCGAGGGCGCACGGATTTCTGGCCCGAAAAAATTCTCATACAGGAAAAACAGTGCTCGTCCGCAGGCGCCACAAGGGTCGCAAGCACCTAGTCAACATCTAAAATATCTAAAATGCTCCCAAAACGCGAGAGACTCTCTGTGAGAGATATTACTTGCCTGTCCAACGGTAAAAGTGTCTTTGGAACATATATGTCTATGCGATATATCGTCGTCCCGACAAAAAAATTCTCCGTGTCTGTATCAAAGAGGGTGGCCAAGCGAGCAGTGGATCGAAATAGAATTAGACGTCGCGTTTATGCCGCCTTGCGAGAGGTGAAGGAAGATGTGAAAAAATCCGTTTTCATCATGATTATGCCCAAACGAGAGTGTCAAACCATTAAACTCGCAGAGATTAAAAACGAACTGACCTTTCTTTTTAAAAAAGCCGGTCTCGGTGCATAATAGAACCCTATGTACACAACATTCATATATAATCCGCTTTACAATGGCTTGATTTTCCTCGCAGACCTCCTGCCTTTCCTCGATGCGGGTGTCATCATTATTCTCTTTACAATTATAGTCAAGATCATTCTCTTTCCTCTCTCCAAAAAAGCGGTGAGAACACAGGCTATGATGAAATTGATAGAACCGGAGCTGAAGACGATAAAAGAGAAGTATAAAAACGACAAGCAAGCACAGGCGGTGGAAACCATGAAGTTCTACAAAGAGAAAAAAATAAATCCATTTTCTTCCATTCTCCTTCTTTTTGTCCAGATTCCCATTCTCTGGGCTCTCTATAAGATTTTCTATTCCAACAGTCTCTCTGTGGTCAATGCCGATATTCTCTATTCGTTTGTCAATGTCCCACCTACCATCAGTACGTTTTTTCTAGGTGTCATTGATGTCAGTCAAAAGAATATATGGCTCGCTGTCATTGCCGCGGTATCTCAATATTTTCAGATCAGTCTATCAACGCCAAATATTCCAAAGAAAACAGAGGGTGGCGGTTTTCAGGAGGATTTTGCTCGGAGCATGCACATGCAGATGAAATACGTCCTGCCCGTAATCATTTTTTTTGTTTCCTATCAAGTGGCCGGCGCTCTGGCTCTCTACTGGGGCACGTCCAACTTGTTTATGATCGGTCAGGAGCTCTACATCAGAAAACAGTTGGCGAAAGAACAAGCAAAGAAATAGCATATACAAAGTCCTCGTGTCTCGGAACGGGAGCCCTCGGGACAGACCCGTACCCGTTCCTCGAGACTC
>CAZVHT010000032.1:0-5475 GCA_964627275.1 uncultured Candidatus Saccharibacteria bacterium | reverse complement strand
AGTTCTAGGTGGTGATGCAGGGGCGCCATGCGAAAAACCCGTCTGCCAAATATGTGCCGGCCGATTGATTGAATGACGACCGTTATGGCTTCCACATAAAACATAAAAGCAATGAGAGGCAATATGGCCATGCCGTTTACGGCCAGAGCGTTTATGGCGAGCAGGCCGCCGAGACCGAGAGACCCGACATCTCCCATTTGAAACCTGGCGGGCTTTATATTGAAATAAGTATAAGTCACCAGAGCGCCGGCCGTGACAGCATTTAAAACGGCTAGAGAATCATATCCGGAAATCCAAGCCAAAAAGGCCAGCGCGCCAAAGGTTGGGATGAGCATACCACCAGCCAGGCCGTCCATACCGTCAGAAATATTTACAGCATTGGCCGTGAATATGACGATGAGAATAATCAAAGGCACAATCCAGCCGCCAATGCTCAAGTAGCCGTCAAAGGGCGTGTAAATCTGTTGCCAGCTCTCGCCCAGTTTCCAATAAATCCACCAAGCAGACATAGCTCCGGCAGCGAATTGCAGAAGCAGTTTTTCATGAACGAGGACGCCCATTCTCTGTTTTGAACCGAATATGCTCACGGCGCGTTTGAATATGGTCCATGGAAAGGTGATAACGAGCCAAATTCGAAAGAGCAAATTTTTATGGACACCAATGAGAGTTTTGGTTTGGGTGAGACTCCTCACTCGGCGTTCTCCGCCGAAAATATTTAGCAGGTCGTCTATCCCGCCCAGTCCGGCAGAGAGGAGCATCACACCTATAGGCACCCAAGTGTAACTGCGATCCCAATTGAAAAAGTACGTGAGGATAGCGATAGTGGCGATGACCAAAATGCCTCCCATGATTGGCGTATTGGTTTTCTCTCGGTTTGATTCTAGACCCAGAGTCCTGTCGCCATTTTCTGGCCTGGTAATTCCGAAACGGCGCAAAAGTCTGATAAAGAATGGAGCGACCAAGAGGCTTGCCAGACAAGCGATAACGGCAAAGCCGATGATGTCCGTGAGGCTCCGTATTTGGCTGGGCAGGAAGTCGGTCATGGAGAGAGTATAGTCTAAAAAGCCTTATTTTTGAAGATGTGGCGGTCACTAGAGAGAATTAAATTTAAGCCACTTTTAACTCTTTTAGTTTCAACAGAGTGAATATTTTATATTTCTCAGCCATTTCATGCTGACCGAGGCTATGACGATATGACCACTGGATCAGCGAGCTTCTAATTTCATTTATGAGAGTGGTCGCTCTAGATGGTTCTGGTCTATACTTGTAATAGGTTTGATATACCGTATCTCCGAGTTCCTTGTTTCCAAGCACATATGCATCAACAGCTACACGTACGACATTGAAATATTCATCGCTTACTTTCCAATTATCTTTTGGGGTCATCGTATCGATCAAACTTGGCTTACCATTTATGATTAAAAGATTGTCGCAGTTATTATCTATAGCTACTGAAAGGAAAGAGGGATTATAATTGGTGAAATAAGGCTCTTTTGATGATTTTTCTTTCAATAAATCGATCATAATGTCGGTATCTTTCTTTGAAATCTTATCTGGAGCCATATAGACCCACTGCCTGAGATCTTCCAAGTCATCGCTTTGGAGTTTGTACCAACCGAGGTCAAAGAGGTGTTTAAGCTTCACTTTTCTCTCTTTGGTTAAGCTCCTTAGTTTTTCCACGAGGAAATGAATCATCTCTTCCATGTTGATTGTAGTAACTTTGTCGGAAGAGAAAAGATTTGTGAGATTTTTTGAGCTATCGATCTTTGCCATCTCGATGTAAAAATCCTCGGCTATATCTAGCTTTACAGTATCATAGCTCCCACCTTTTGCTTTTACGCCCACGAGCTTAAGATAAATCTCTGGTGCCATTGAATGATTCCAAAAGAAGTCTTCGGAATAAAATTCTTTTCTAAATGCAAAATCCGCAAAATTGCCATAGAAAGCCTCTTTGTGTTTATAGACTTTGATTACTCTGTTTCTGAAGAAAAATATCTTGGAAATTAGGGTTTCAATGACTTTGTCGGGCTTTCCAAATTCCTTTATACCCTCATTCTCTAAAGTGTCGATAAATAACATATCCATACACTACAATAAAAAAGTCTCGGTAGCACTTGGCTTCCGAGACTGCGCAATAACCGTGATCTGATTTCCGATTCGATTAAGGAATACCCTGACAATTGGCCACAAGTTCAACGAGTTGGTCGTGGATGAGGCCGTTTGAAATGATGTGTCCTTGAATTTGACCCCGAGGACCATATTTCATCTCGTTGCCGTATATGTCGGTAACTTTACCACCGGCCTCCTCAACAATGACTTGCATTGCTCCCGTCTCCCATGCATTCTTGCCAGGGAAGATGGAGCCGTCGATTGTGCCGGAGGCAATTAAGCCACCGAAGATCGCAAGCGAAGCCAAATTGGTCCAGTGTCCGCCGGCTTCCATAAGTCCCGCACAAACGTCATGGAGATGGTAGGGTGAACCCTTCCACCAGATCATGGAGATATTTGAGTGATTTACGGTTGGATGATTCGAGACGTAGACAGCATCGACTTGTGGTGTGCGAAACGGTCCCGCAGTGAGATCCGGAACAATCACGTCTGTCCGCAACCAGGCACCTCTATCTTTTTCTGCGAACCACATGCGGTCTTGGAATGGATCATAAATGAGGCCAATGATCGGTTTACCTTTCTCGAACACTGAAATACAGAAGGTCGAGATGGGAATGCCGAGGGAGAAGGGAATCGTTCCATCAACAGGATCACAGAACACAGTGTATTCTGCTTCGTCGATGGTATTTGATCCCTCTTCTCCAATAACGCGAACATCGGGAAAATCTCGTTCCATTGACTCCAGCACGTAATTATTAATCGCTGTGTCGGTCACCGTGATAGGTGTTTCGTCCGATTTCCATTCACGTTTCATGTTGAGCGCGAAATTTCGTCTCATGATTAAACCTGTTGGTATGGCAAGCTCAATCAGATATTTTGTGTCGGGATGACGAAGTGCAGTCTGCATGCTGAGTCCTTTGTTGAGGGTTGAATTTAGAGCAGTCTCTATTCATAGCTATATACCTTAAATACGTGTATGTCAACTAGATAGTATTAAACGCGTATTATCGCAAAGCGGTTGAATACAGAAAACTAAAAAATGACTGATATCTATCTCCAGAAGGTCGCCTTGCCTTCATCTGTCATCCTCTCTGCGAGGAAGCCCGCAGTAACGGCTTTCTGCATTTTGGAGATAGGTATCAATCATCTTTTAGGCTTGCCACCGATATGCCGATAAACACATGTTCCGTGAGGGGGTATATCGCAAGCCTTTAATCATTAGGATATCAAAACTAATAGTACAATCAAGGACTTGTTGGATTCCTAGAGAGAATTAAACTTAAGCCTGCGTACCGAAACCTCTCTGGCATTTCGCGCGCTTTCGTATGTGTAATTTTCACCGCCGGTGAGGCCTTTTTCTGTCCATGTGGCGTTGAGCAAATTGTCATCATGTATCAGAATTTCTCCTTCGCGCACGCCGTGGCCCAGAGTGCCGTCGGATGGCCAAGCGTATGAGTGAACGTATGATATGCGCGTATCGTTGTTGTCTTTATCGTCAAACTCATCGCGGCACTCTACTGCTGTTATGACCAGTATATGACTGTAGAGATTGTCTTTGCCTGTGTCGAGAAATATGATTACATCGCCCGGCTTGGCCTCTGAAATTTTTATGACCCGGCTGTTTTTCTCATGAACGAAAGCCATAACGCCTATATTTTCCGCCGGACGCAGACGACCTAGCAGTGTACCAATAAAGCCGGTGCGTAATGGTTTTACAAAACTTTGGAGATTTTTTTTTGTGCGTTCTAGGCACAGAGCATTCAATACATGATAAGCGAAACCGGAACAATCTATACCGAGGTCGTTTGCTACGAGAAATTCTTTGACTTTGTCTGTTGAGAGATCGGCGATTTTCACACGGGCGAATTTGGCGTCTATTTCGCATTCTTCGGCGATCTCCCATGGCGTGCCCTTGCCTTTGACCACCCGCAGAGAGCCGCGGATTTTGCGCCGGCGATTATTGAAATATGGGCAATTCGGCCGCGCGGGGAGAGGCAAGGCCAAATAAGCGTCTATCACAACACGCGCTTTTTCGCTGATTTTCTCCCGCGTTTCTCCCGCGCTTTTTCGCTGATTTATCTGATGCATGATGTGATGAATTTTCCGTTATCGTTTAATTTTCCGTGGCTTTTCATTATACCTCCCGCCGATTGAATGCGAAAAAGCTCTTTGTTATGAGCACTGTTTTCGTATTCTATGACGTTGAAGTCTTTCTCCCGCAGGCAAGCGACATTCACTCTGAAAACTTTTTTTGTTACGCGTTTTACTATCTGCGCACCCTCTCTAATTCCCGTCAGCGCGTTTTTTGTCGGTTTTTCCAAAAGCGCCGCGACATGAGCCTCAAATATGGATACGCCAGCCGAATCGGCTTTCTTTTGAAGCTGTGACTCAAAAACCGCGCTGGCCGGCTGGCGGGCGTTTATTTCCAGGAGATAAGTCTTGCCGGCCTTTTCATCGTATATGACATCTATGCCAAAGAGGCCTTTCCACCCTGACGCTTTGAGTTTTTCTCCAACACCGAGAGCCATATCGCGTGTTTTCTCCCGCACTTTTTTGTATTTCGGATTATGCGGTAGAGCGAAATCATTGCCGATTGTAGAGAAGGGGAGATCGGTGAGAGGCGCGAGACCAGTTATCTGATAACTCGGATTGCCGACCAACACTTCTCTTCCATCAACCACGGCGTTTACCGTAAACACTGGTCCGTCTATGAAATCGCAAACGCGACATTCGCGGAGAGGAAACTTTTCTCGCAATGGGTCGAGCTTTGCTAGGGTGTCAATAATATATGTGCCTTCGCCCGTATGGGAATGATTGAATTGCAAAACAAATTTTTTACCGCTCCACTTTACATCTTTTACTAAAATGATTTTGTGAGCAGGCAAAAGTTTCGCATCAGGACCGAGCCACTCCACCTGCGAAATTTTCTCCTCAACTTTCTTTGCCAGATCAGCAGAAGGATTCAAAAGTTTCCAACCTTTCTCTCTCGCCAATCTCTCTATACGAGAGGTGTTTTGAAAAACCAGAACGTCTGCTTTGTGTCCGAAAATCACCCTTTGTATTTCCGGCATGAGAAGCAGATCATACGTGTCCAAAGCACCTCCGGCATTTTTTGCGGTATTTTTTACCAAATGGACATTTTCAGGATATTTTTCTTGTATTTCTCGCCCATACTTTGAATCGTTTGATATGACGAAATAACCATCTTTTGGTTCTATACCAAAGGCCCGTTCTATATCGCGGGTGATGTATATAATCGCCTTTTTAGTTCCTGATAGCATGTTCCCCATATTACTTCTTTCGGGTAATTTGACAAAGTAGCTACTTTGGCTATAATAGCTACTATGAATACAAAAATATTTTCGG
>CAZVHT010000031.1:0-4672 GCA_964627275.1 uncultured Candidatus Saccharibacteria bacterium | reverse complement strand
CTTTTGCGTATCTATGGCATAAACTTTGCCGGTCGGAGCCACGGCCAAAGCCGCTTCCATGCTGTAAAAACCCGAACCGGCGCCAAAATCAGCGACGATAGCCCCGTCTGATATTCCTAATTGTTCTATATTGTGTCGAGGGTCAGAGAACATACCTAAAGTATAGCAGAAAGAAACACCAAAAACTGGGGATACCTTATATAGATAGAAAGAGACTTTGGGTGTATACTTTTTTCATGATATGAAAAAAGTACTTTCATTACGTAAGATCTTTTTGACCTTGTTTTTCGTCGTCTTTGTAGCCATCGCATCAATGCCTTCTCCTGTCTCTGCGCAATCAACTGTCCCTGGTTGTACTACACTGACAACAACCGGCCTTGAAGGAGTAGTAAAGTGCCTGGTCAGCATTTTTAATAATCTTATTTATCTCATGATAGCCGCTACGGTTGTATACACCATATATGGCGCTTTCCTCATGGTTTCAGACGAGGAAAAGAGAGAGGCTGGGAAACAAATGATTTATTACGGCATTATTGGAGTCTTTGTCATGATATCAGTCTGGGGTTTTGTAAACATTCTCGACAAGACGTTTAATCTGAGTAACTCTAAATCCCTAACCCCAAAGAGCCTCTTTGCCCCATAAACTTATTGATTCAAAAAAAAATGAGTGTACAATAAGTGCACGACTCTGAATAAAGTGTTTATAAATAATTTATATGTCCTCTATGTCACGACAACTTGTAGGTTTTAAGAAGGCTTTTGTTGTTTCGATTTTGCTCGGGTATTTTTGTGTGGCTTTTTTGCCTGCGACTGTTTCGGCGGTTTTGGCACCAAATCCCAGTACCAACAACCCATCATCGGCAAGTCTTGGTTCATGCCAACAAATTAGTAGTGAGGGTGTTACCGCTGTTGTCACATGTATCAGCGGCTTTTTTAATAACATCATATATCTCCTGATGGCGGCGTCGGTCGTCTATATTGTTTGGGGAGCATTCCAGATGGTTTCCAGTGAGGAAAAGAGAGAGGAGGCTAAGAAGACCATTTACCATGGCATTATTGCCTTGTTTGTCATGATATCAATCTGGGGTTTTGTAAACATTCTTAACAATACGTTTGGTTTAGATAATTCCGGTTCAAGCATATTACAGAAGGGCAAAAGTCTGATTAAATAATATTTTCAGTACAAAAAAGGCGCCCGAATGAACAAGCGCCGCGCATCCTGCGTTGTCGCAGATGCTATTTCCACGTGATGGTAAGCTCCGTGGGAACCGCCGTGCCCGCGGGCAACACAGCCTTTTCATCGAGCCAGAACTGGACCATGTTCCCATCGTCGGTGAACGCGTAACCGGGACGGTTAACGTCACGAACGATCGGGGTTATTGACCCCAACAGATAATTGTTTGCCTTCACCCCCGTGAGTGTTGACAAATCAACTTCTCCTCGACGTAGCTGATCCAACGTGAACTTCGGCCCGCTCTGATCGCCGGGCTTGAGTGTAACAGTACTCCTAACCGGCGTTGTCGATGGATTCGGGCCGACGACGCCCACTTTGCCGGAAGCCAAGGTGCGGGCGGGCATTGCTGCCGCCAGCTCCTCGAGATGCTTCGCGTTGGCCTCGAGCGACACCTTCGTCGCCTTGCTCATACCGTCGACGACACTGATCAGGCCCCCAATCTGTTGACTCTGAATGACCTGATTCTGAGCGATCTGCTTGACTGTAACGTCGGTCTGGTCAACCCGGCTGTTGATAACCTTGACCTTGTCGTCAATTTTCATCATCTGGTAGTGGGTAGCGCAGCCGGCACTGAACAGAAGGGCGAACCCTCCGAGTAAAACGATAACCGCACGGGTCATCGTGCTGACGAGTTTGATATTATTCATGGCAAAACTTTCGAGGAACAATAGGATGTGTGTAGGAGAAACTTTATCTACTATCACATGTACTATCTTCAACTGGTATTGTACACCCTAGTTGATATATTGTCAAGCATGTTTCATTATGTTTATGCAAACTTCCAAAAAACCCTTTATTTTAGGGTTATTTCGCCGATCCTTTCCGCGATTATGCCTTGTATACCTAAAGGGAGACTCTTGTCTTTTCTGTTTATCCACGAGGATATCTCTTTCGGGCTATAGACAAACTACCGAAGCCAGAGAGTCCCCCTCCCGTAATTTCATCACTCTCACGCCCTGCGTCTGTCTGCCGAGGGTTGGAATTTCCGCCAATTCTACGCGCACTACCTGACTTTTCTTGGACATCGCCACCAATTCGCTGTCTTCCTCTGTTATGACTTTGGCGGAAATGACCGGGCCGGTTTTGTCTGTGACTTTCATTGTGAGAATTCCGGAGCCGCCGCGCTTTTGGGTTTTGTACTCGCTCGCCAGAGTAGTCTTGCCATAGCCGTTTTTGGAAATGACCATAATTCGCGCGCTTTTTCCGCCGGCTTTCACCACATCCGCACTGATGACGCTATCGCCTTTGACCAGAGATATGCCTCGCACCCCGTAAGCTCCTCGACCCATTTCACGAACATCCGATTCCTTGAATCTAATTGACTGCCCTTTCGATGTGACAATGGAGACATCATCGCCTCGAGAAACAAAAGACACGGACATGAGAGAATCGCCCGCTTCCAAGGTGATGGCAATGAGACCGCTACGGCGCACATCGTGGAAACTGGCGGCTTTTACTTTTTTGGCTGTGCCCAATTTTGTCACCATCATGAGAGACAGCTCCGCCGCCAGTTTTGATTCTTTTGGCATAGGCAAAACGGATGTCACTTTTTCATCGTCGGAGAGAGACAGAAAATTCACCAGCGCCTTGCCTTTGGTGGCGCGTTTGCCCTCCGGCAATTCGTACATTTTTATTTGATAAGCCTTGCCTTTGTCCGTAAAGAAGAGAATGTCGGAGTGAGTGCTGGCCGAGAGGAGATTGGTGACAAAATCTTCTTCTTTTGTATCCAAATCAACGACGCCCACGCCGCCGCGTTTCTGCCGGCGATATTCGTCGGGCGCCGTCCTCTTGACATATCCGCCTTGGGTCAAAACCAGGACGCTCTCAACATCAGGAATCAGATCTTCGTCAGAGAGAACTTTCGCCCCATGTTTTATGACTTTTGTTCGGCGCAGATCACCATATTTGGCTTTGATTTCCAGGAGCTCGTTTTTGATAACGCCGAGAATTTTCTTTGAGCTCCCCAGGAGTTCTTTCAATTCTTTTATGAGCAAAATAATAGTCGTCAGTTCGTCTTCGATTTTCTTGCGCTCCAGGCCGGCCAGTTTCTGCAAGCGCATATCGAGAATGGCCTGCGCCTGGAGAATGGAAAATTTGAAAGTTTTTATCAGGTTTTGTTTTGCGTCTTCTACGTCCTGCGATTTCTTTATGAGCTTTATGATCTCGTCTATGTGATCGAGAGCAACTTTGAGACCGAGCAATATATGCTCCCGCGCTTCGGCCACTTTCAAATCATATTTGGTACGACGCTTTACTACTTCTATCCTGTGTTCTATAAAATTTTCAAGGATGGATTTGAGAGACAGGGTTTCCGGCACGCCCTTGACCAGAGCCACAACATTGAGATGAAAAGTATCTTCCAGCTGGGTATGCTTGTAGAGGAAATTCAGCACTTTTTGCGGGTGAGCGCTCTGTTTCAGATCAATGACCACGCGGATGTCTCTGGTCGATTCGTCGCGCAGGCCTTTTATACCTTCAATTTTTTTCTCGCGCACTAAATCGGCGATAGTCATGATGAAATCGGCTTTGACCACGCGGTATGGGATGGAAGTGATGATGATTTGAAATATCCCTGATTTATTTTCCACGATTTCCGCTTCGCCTCGAGCCAAAATACCTCCTCGGCCTGTGGAATAGGCATGCTGAATGTCCCGCTCGCTATAGATAATTCCGCCGGTCGGAAAGTCTGGGCCTTTTATGTATTTGAGCAGGTCTTCGGTGGGAGCATCGGCGTTTTCTATGAGGTGAACTGTAGCGTCCAGCACTTCGCCGAGATTATGAGGCGGAATGTTTGTAGCCATGCCGACAGCGATGCCGAGAGTGCCGTTCAAAAGTAAATTTGGAACAGCCGAAGGCAGAACAATCGGCTCTCGGCGGGTGTTGTCATAGTTCGGACGGAAATCAACGGTTTCTTTTTCCAGATCGCGCAGAAGCTCGCTCGAAATTCGCGACATTTTGGCTTCGGTATAACGCATCGCCGCAGCACTATCCCCGTCGACACTACCCCAATTGCCTTGACCTACAATGAGTGGGTAACGCATAGAGAAATCTTGTGTCATCTTGACCATAGATTCATAAACAGCAGCATCACCGTGAGGGTGATATTTACCGAGCACGTCTCCCACAACAGTGGCTGATTTTCTAGTCTTTGCGCTGGCTGTCAATCCAATCTCACTCATAGAATAAAGTATGCGGCGATGCACCGGCTTCAAACCGTCGCGCACATCGGGCAAGGCGCGCGAAGTGATGACCGACATGGCGTAATCCAGATATGATTCGCGCATTTCTGTCACTATGGAGCGTGGAATAATACCCGAATTCCGCGGCGCAGGTTTTGCCTCTGGTGCTCCGGATGCTGGATTTGACTGCGGATTTTTTGGGCTCATGATCTATATAAAAATACGGAAAATAAAATAGGCTTTTTCAAGCTTTTAGTGC
>CAZVHT010000030.1:0-11976 GCA_964627275.1 uncultured Candidatus Saccharibacteria bacterium | reverse complement strand
TACGAAAATTGCCGTTTCGATCATCGGCGCTTTTCCAAAAGAAGGCAAACTGATATTCTCTGAAAAAAATTCGGTAGAAAAAGACAAGACAGCCACCGTGGCAAAATTCAAAATCGGCGATGAGGTAGAGGGCAAAGTGACAGGCATGGTTGACTTCGGCGTATTCATAAAAATAGACGAAGGATTAGAAGGCCTCGTCCATATTTCGGAAATAGATTGGGCGCTGGTTGAAAATCCAAAAACTCGATTCAAAGTCGGGGACTCGGTGCGCGTCAAAGTGATTGAAGTAAAAGATGGCAAAGTATCTCTATCTATAAAGGCTTTGAAAACCAATCCGTGGGCAGAAGCCGGCAAAAAGTACAAGAAGGATCAGATCATAGAGGGCATCATTATAAAGTTCAATCGCCACGGTGCTCTGGCTAGTATCGAAGAAGGTGTGGCCGGGTTGGTTCATGTATCCGAATTCGGATCTGACGAAAAATTGCGCGCTCATCTGGAGCTCGGCAAAGTTTATCCTTTCAAGATCACTCTGTTCGACGCAACTAATCAGAAGATGACTCTGGCTTTCGCTGGAGATAAGAAATAGAGATGCGAAAGGAAGTCTGCTCGCTCAGCACGACGTCGCCGTCTGCTGACGGCGCGTCTCATTCTCGGGCGCCTTCGCGCCCTCCGAAAGTCTTCGCTCGCAGACTTCCTTTCGCATTTAAATTTTAGGCAAAACAAAACCGCACGAATGCGGTTTGGAGTGAATGTTACCGACATCCACAATTAACGGAGCAGGGTACTGCTATTTGCGAACGCCGAGGAAGCGGTGGTCAGCGCCCCAGCCATTGCCGAACCCGTTCTGGAAGAGGCTGCGCAGTGAAATGCCCATGTCGAGGCACGCCACGCAGCGATCACCATCGACCAAAGCCACCGAACCGAGAGCTATAATCGGGTACTTTCGTTGTTCTTCGAGATTTTTGGCCCCGAAGTCGAGCAGATCTCCGAGCGTTCCTGGTCGGTAGCCGTCCTTATACATTTGAGCAATCGCGCTCGCCGAAGCGATATTGCGGTTGAAATGGTAGAGCTTCGGCTCCGAACCGAGGACCAAGGTCTCGGGCGGGAAGTTCTTCTCGTTGATGTCCGAGCTGGTCCAGTCGTATTTGTTGGCCGTGACAATATCTTTCATATTCATTGTGGTAGTATTCATTGTAGTGATTTAATTGACAGTGAAAAGATATTTTCCAGAACCAGCGATTGCCGATTTACCGAAATACATCCTTGTTTCTGCCAACCAACCTGTCCTACTTTCAATGTACTTTTTACCCCTATATTATACACCCTTACAGTCTACTTGTCAATCACGATAGGTTAGATTCTCTTTTTTGATTCTAGGAGAGCTCTCAATAAAGCCGTTCTATAAAATCTCGGCAAAATTGACCGTATTATGCCCCAATAGAGCCATATTATGCGACAAGAAATGGCTCAACGGGGCTTTATTTACTCCCAAAATATAAAAAATGGATTTATGTATTGTGTTCCAAGAAAATACTCAACTCTCTCAATGGTCTTTTTTTGTTATCCCAAAAGTGAGTTTTGATACCAACAGATTGAGCACTTTTTACCGCTTCGAGGTTATGCTCAAAATAAACAACATCTTCTGACTTCAAGTTAAAATGCTCAAGCATTTTTTTATAATATTCTGGATTAGTTTTTTCAGGATTGTGCTTTAGTGAAAAAACTTCATAAGGCATTTTATCCAATCCAAATTTCTTAAACTGCTCATCGTTCGCACCAGTGAGAATTATTTTGGTATTCGGAAAATCATCAAGCATTTTTCGCATTGGATCAAAAATCTCAAAACCGTTTTCAGTTTCTATAACAAACGCATCTATAGCATCAACTAAAATTGTTTTCATATTTTTATATTAACATTTTGTCACCCCATATGGTTAACTCAACAGTAGATGGATTAAAAAGATCAAAAATGATAAAATCGTTTTTATGAAAAAATTTGCATTTATTGATGTGCAAAATACCGAAACAACAACACTGAAAGTGTTGAAATTTGCACTTGATCACGAAAAAATATTTTTCTATCTAAAAGACAAATGGAACTGTGAAAAAATATTTTTCTATCCCGGCATACAACATGGTGATGATGCTCGTGGAGAATTATTCACGAAATTATCAGATCTTGGTGCTATCGTGCGACCGAAATATTTTTTCACATACAAAAATGAAGACAAAATCGCCATCACAAATTGCCCGAAATGTAATACTGAAATTACACAGAGAATAGAGATGGGCTATTCGTGGAAATGTAATTGCGATGTTGAGCTTACGGCAGATGTCCTTGACCATGCTGATAAAGACATCGAGATTTTTCTATTTTCTGGTGATGGTGATTTTGAATTTTTAATTCAGAAAGTTATAGCAAAAGGCTGTAAGTTTTCTATTGTTTCAAGTGCAAAGAAAGTGCCCAAAGGACCAAGGTATTCTACTTCGAGATTATCAACAAAGTTAAGGAAACTTACTCAAGCGAGCGGTTCACCAGTTAAATTTATTGAGATTAATAACTTGAAATTTCAGATCAACAAAGAGGCTTAGAAAAGGAAAAAGCCGCGAAGCGCGACTTTTTCTAAGGACAGTTCTAGTATATATGATGATCAAAAGAAGTCAAGCTTTTTCAAGACACACCATAAAATATGGCTCTAAACAAAGCTTTTTTGGAAAGCGAAAAGGGTGTCCTCGTGGTGTACGCTGTCTCCGTCTACTGACGGAGCAGCTCGTTCTCAGCTGCCTTCGCAGCTTCCGAAAGCCACCACTCGGACACCCCTTTCGCTTTCCGAGAACGCTATTTCTGCCGATTTTTTTAGAGGGTATTGCACTCGCTCATAGCCTTTTCCGGAGATTCGCCGACAGCCACTTCCAAACAATCCACCACTTTTTTTATGACCTTTTTCATTTCGTCCGCTTCTTTGTCTTTGAATTCGGCGACAATAAAATTATCCGTAATAGTGTCATGATCAGGTTTTTTCAAAGTGCCCTTGGCCGTGGCCGGAGTGATGCCTATACGAATCCTCCAAAAAGCTTGCGTTCCGAGAGCCTCTATAACCGACTCTACTCCTCTGTGCCCTCCGGAACTCTTGTTCCAAGACATTTTTGCCCGGCCCAGAGGAATATCCAAATCGTCATGGACGACAATCAGATCAGGAAAAGCTTTGGCCAGCTTGCCATCGGAGTTTTTCATCTTTTTTCCACCCTTTACGAACTTGCCCACAGCCGAACCAGACTTATTCATAAATGTCTCCGGTAAAACCAAGGTAGCCTTTGTTTTGCCCATCTTTCCATTGGCGACTAGCGCTTGCTTTTTTTTATCAGGCTCAAAATTATCAAAAGCAAATTTTTTGGCAAAACCGATGACTGCTTCTCGTCCGGAATTGTGTCGCGTATCTACATATTCCTCTCCGG
Source organism: uncultured Candidatus Saccharibacteria bacterium (assembly GCA_964627275.1). Classification (GTDB taxonomy): domain Bacteria; phylum Patescibacteriota; class Minisyncoccia; order Phycocordibacterales; family UBA6065; genus UBA6065. The sequence continues at coordinate 8,520 of CAZVHT010000030.1, read as the reverse complement.
GATTTCCCATTCCAACGATTATCATAAAAACATCATCGCACAGAAAAATCTATTGTGTCAATCGCCCCATCGGCACTATACTTGGCCTATGAAAACTGGTTCTTTCTGGAAAGAAATTCTCTATTACACGCTTTTTGCTCTGCTCATCGTCATTCCCATACGCACATGGATCGCCCAGCCTTTTATCGTAAACGGCTCTTCTATGGATTCCACGTTCAGAGACGGGGAATATCTCATCGTAGATGAACTGTCATACCGATTTCAGGAGCCAAAGCGTGGTGATGTGCTCATATTCAAATATCCGCAAGATCCCAGCAAATACTTCATAAAACGTCTCATAGGATTGCCGAATGAAACCGTGAGCGTCAAAAGCGACTCTGTCATCATAACCAATATTGAACACCCAAAAGGCATGGCTCTCGATGAACCGTATATCCACTCCAGAACTTTCGGCAACACAGATGTCACGCTCGCAAACGACGAATATTTCGTCATGGGAGACAATAGGCTGGTTTCATTGGATTCGCGTGTTTGGGGACCTCTGCCAAAATCGGATTTGATAGGCAGACCCGTGATCCGTCTCTTGCCTCTCACCAAAATAAAAATATTCCCGGGAGAAATTGAGAACGAAACGATCGAAAGCAAGTAAAATAAAAATATGCCGTATATTACCAAACCAAAAAAAATAGAGCAGACAAAAGCTCTGACTCGGAGAATCGAACATCCCAAATATGTTTCATACGACCGGCTCGATCATGTGGGAAAAACCGCTCTCTTTTATGGGTTTACGCCTCTCACTATGCTTCATATTCATCCAAATGACAGCACAGAAGCCAAAAAAATATCCGAAGGCGAGATCGTTGTAGACCATGATAACCACGAAGAAGGCGCCACCGTGAGACTCGAAGAAAAAATCGCTCTTCTCCACCTCTACGAGAGAGAAAGGATGTGGGCGACACCCCAACCCGTGATGGTTTATTATAAAAAACCCTTTACAGGCGACAGGAGGAAATCAAATCCGCGGGAATCTCATCGCGGACTGGAAATCATAGGTGTGGATAAATCAATCGCCGAAGCCATCCTCATCCAGTCGTCTCTGGCTATACTGCACGATGCCGGAGAAACCAACTTGCATGTGGAAATAAACTCGATTGGGGACAAAGAATCTCTCGTCCGCTTTACCCGCGAAATCATCGCTTATTATAGAAAGCATATAAACGACTTGCCGGCCAAATGCCGCGAAACGATGAAACACGATATCTTTAGCCTGCTCGGTTGCGATCATGAAACGTGCAAAAAACTAGCCGACGAATGTCCAAAGTCGATTAACTTTCTGTCGGAGCTTTCACGCCAACATTTCAAAGAAGTGCTGGAATATCTCGAAACACTGGAGATTCCCTACTCTATAAACAACACTCTGATGGCCAACCGCGATTACTGCAGTGAAACGATATTTGAGATTCGCCGTGATAGTCCTCGCGCGCATCCTCTGGCTATAGGCATCAGGTACGACACGTTGGCCCGCAGACTGGGACACAAGAAAGACTTGCCCGCCGTCGGCGTCTCCCTCTGTCTCCAAAAGCACACAAAGAAAGGCGAAACTGTGAAAATGTCCATTGTGGACAAAATCCTCAACCCTCAGATTTGCTTCATGCAATTGGGCTTTGAGGCAAAATTAAAGAGTCTGCGCGTCATAGAAATTCTGCGTAGGGCCGGCATTCCAGTCATCCAATCATTGGCCAAAGATAAAATGGCCGGCCAAGTGGGTATCGCTGAAAAAACTCGAGCACCAATCGTCATCATTATGGGCAAAAAAGAAGCCATGGAAGACTCGGTCATCGTCCGCGATAGCGCCACGCGCTCCCAAGAAACTGTTCTGGTCTCCGACATCGCCACTCATATCAAAAAATATAAAGTCTAAATCAGGCCTAAACCTTGAGGTTTTTAGGGGGTTGTGATAGGCTTACGTTCTATAAAAATATGGCAACAAACGTAGAAGTGGTGAGAAACGGCACGGAAAACCCATTGGGTCTTTTGAGACGTTTTACAAAACGCGTCCAAGGTTCTGGCGTGCTTCCCCGTGTCCGCGGTATTCGCTACTATGAACGCACCCTATCGCACTACAAGACAAAAATGAAAACTTTGGAATCTATAAAGCACCGCGCAGAGGTGGCCCGTGACATAAAACTGGGCAAAATAAATCCAGACCTTCCACGTGGCAGAGGCAAGAGATAATGATAAGCAAAAAGAAAACGGCAGAGACGGCGGATAATTTTTCTTTGCGTAATAAAACAAGAGGCCGGCTTCCCCGCTTGCCCTTTACACTTATAAAAAACGAAATCCTCGGGCGAGATTACGATCTCTCCCTTGTTTTTGTCGGCGACAGAGAATCGCGAGAAATAAATATCAAAAGTCGTGGGCTAGATTACATTCCCAATGTTCTTTCTTTTGAACTCGAATACAATACCGGCGAAATTTTTATAAATCCATTTGAAGCAAAACGCCAAGCGAAAGATTTCGATAAAACTCTCGCCAAATTCGTGGGTTATCTCTATATCCACGGTCTTTGCCATTTGAAAGGAATGACACATGGGAGTACAATGGAGAGAACAGAAGCCAAATTTCGAAAACAGTTTGGAATATGACGTGAAGTTTGGGCGCCGAACGATATGACATTTTATCTCGTGAGAGGGGGTGAATCGACTCTTGGAGAGGATCCCCCCGAACGTAGGAAAATGTCATATCGTGAGGCGCCAGAGAATTCTGATTTTATAACATGCGCACACACATCGCTACAGGCATAGACATAGGCACACACGAAGTCAAAGTAGTCATTGCGGAATCAAATCCGGCCGATGAGAAAAGTCTCGCCAAAATCATAGGCACCGGCCACGCTGAATCTCGAGGCTTGCGCCATGGATATATAGTAAACAATCGCGAAGTAACGCACAGTGTCATGCAGGCCGTCACAATGGCCGAAAAAGCCAGTGGTGTAAAGATAAAAAAGGCTTTCATATCCATAGGCGGCATGAGCCTCGAGAGTATTGTGTCACTCGGAACCGCCATCACATCGCGCGCCGACGCGGAGGTGACTGATATGGATACGGAAAAAGCCATTCGGGTGGCTGAAAAAAACATTTCCGGAACGGTCATGATAAACCGCCGCATCATTCACACTGTTCCCCTGTCATACAAAATCGACGGCAAGCCCGTCCTCGGCCGAGCTCTCGGCATGAAGGGAAACAAGCTCGAGGCCAAAGTGCTCTTTATCACTTGCCTATCCCAGCATCTCGATGACTTGGTTGAAACGATTACAGACGCGGGAATCGAAGTACTCGACATCGTGGCGTCGCCTCTGGCCGCTTCGCTCGTCACTCTGTCCAAAAATCAAAAAGTTGCCGGGTGCCTCCTAGCCAACATCGGCGCCGAAACTGTCTCTATAGTCGTTTTTGAAAATAACTTACCTGTATCTCTCCAAGTTTTCTCCATAGGCTCGACCGACATAACGAACGACATCGCTCTCGGATTGAAAGTGACCATAGAAGACGCGGAAAATCTGAAGCGCGGAGTTTTATCCGGCGCAGAGTTCTCGCAGAAAAAACTCGACGAAATCATAGGAGCGAGACTTTCCGATATGTTTGACCTCATAGAAACCCATCTAAAAAAAATAGACAAAAACGGGCTTTTACCCGCAGGCATAGTCATAACCGGTGGCGGATCCAGTCTGCCTTTCATAGAAGACATGGCCAAATCGGCTCTCAAACTGCCGGCTCGCATAGGCACGCTATCAGTGAACGGAAAAGACAATATAAAAGACTCCACATGGTCGGTCGCTTACGGTCTCTCTATCCTCGGCGTAGGCACAGAAGACGCGACGGATCAGGGTTTTTCAAAAAACGGAACAACCATAGCCAAAAAACTGAGTCTGTGGATCTCACAGTTCTTGCCCTAACAAACTATACAAACTGAGTACTGGACGAGATTAACTATTGTATTTTGGGAAACTTTTGCTATGATGTACACGGCTTACCAAACCAACGAAAGCAGGCTTGCTTTTCGCTTAATTATCCTTTATATACAACATGCCTCATATCATCCCTGAAGTAGAAACATTCGCCAGAATCAAAGTGCTCGGTATCGGCGGTTCAGGCAAGAACGCCATCAATCACATGATCAATTCCAAAGTAAAAGGAGTTGAGTTTATCGGCGTCAATACAGACGCCCAAGACTTGCATCACACTCTCTCCAAAAAGAAAATTCACATAGGCAAGAACCTGACCAAAGGCCTCGGCACGGGCATGAATATGGAACTAGGCAGACGCGCCGTCGAAGAGACAAAAGAAGAAGTTCAAGAAGCCATCAAGGGCGCTGACATGGTTTTCGTGGCCGGAGGACTGGGAGGTGGCACGTGCTCGGGTGCTTCCCCCATCATCGCCAAGACCGCAAAAGAACTCGGCGCTCTGACTGTGGCCGTCGTCACAAAACCATTCTTCTTTGAAGGCACCCAGAGGATGAAAGTGGCCGAAGTATCCCTGGAAGCCCTGAAAAAAGAGGTGGACGCCATCATCGTCATCCCGAATGACAGACTGCTCTCAAATATAGAAAAGAACACCACAGCCAAAGCGGCCTTTGCCATGTGCGACGAGGTTTTGAAGCAAGCTGTTGAGGGTATATCTGACCTCATCACTACTCCCGGCATAATAAACATAGATTTTGCCGACATTCGCGCCGTTATGGAAAACACCGGTTCGGCTCTCATGGGCATAGGCCACGCATCGGGCGAAAAACGTGCCGAGGATGCCGCCAAAATGGCCATCAGTTCCCCCCTCCTGGATATCTCCATCGCCGGGGCCAAAGGCGTACTCTTCTCTATCGCTGGCGGTGACGATCTCACCATGTTTGAAATTCAAGATGCCGCCAAAGTCATAACCGAGTCTATAGATCCAAATGCAAAAGTGATATTCGGAACTGTGCGCGATGAGAAATTAAAAAAAGGCGAAGTCAAAGTGACGGTTATCGCCAGCGGTTTCGGCGAGGGTGGCACCAGTCCCGTGCCGCTAGCCAAAAGTAAATCTCTCTTTTCTTCCAGCCCTGAAATCAGAGAGGAACTGGACAAGGCCAAAATTCACAGTGGTTTCTCAAAATCAGATTCAAAAAACGCGGTTGAAGACAAGAAATCCATTCCGACGATCAATACTGACGATGACGATTGGGGCGCGGTGCCGGCTTTTCTCCGCAGGAAAAAGTAAAAGTCAGAAAGACAGAAACATTATTCCTGGAGTACGCCGTCCGCCCCTGCTGGGGCGGCGTCTCGTTCTCGGACGCCTTCGCGTCCTCCGAAAGCCTCCAGTCATAATGTTTCTGTGCAATCATCAGGGAGAAAAAAGTTATCCACACCGACTGCGCGAAAATTCATCTTTTCTTTATCTCTGTTTTGTTATGGTTTGGGACATGCAAAAAAATTATAAAATATCGATAATAGAACCAGCGTATCTGGAAAAGAGGATTCTTCTAATTCGTGGTCAAAAAGTGATGTTTGATAATGATTTAGCTGAGCTTTATCAGGTTTCAACAAAAAGGTTAAATGAACAAATAAAACGCAACAGGAGTCGTTTTCCAAGTGATTTTATGTTTCAACTTACTCAAAAAGAAACGAGAGTTTTGAACCGGTCGCAATTTGCGACTGGTTCCCAAAAACATCGTGATCTCCGCTTTCAGCCATATGTTTTTACAGAACATGGCGTGGCAATGCTCTCATCTGTACTTCGTAGCCAACGGGCGATACAAATGAACATCTTTATTATTCGGGCTTTTGTGAAACTTCGCGAAATAATAGCAAGCCATAAAGATTTGGTTCGTAAATTTGAAGAGCTTGAACGTGAACAAAGAGAACAAGGTGAACAAATAAATGAGGTTTATTCGATCGTTAAACAATTGATTGATGAACCATTAAAACAAAAAGGGCGCATGGGTTTCAGTACCGATGATTAATTTTCAGGCAAAAATGAGTGTAGAAAACTCAAATTTTCCCTACTTCTGATATACTATCTCCCATGTACGACCTAGCCATCATAGGCGGAGGACCGGCGGGAGTAGCGGCTGGAGTCTACGCTTCCCGCAAACGTTTGAAGACAATTTTTATTACACGAGATTGGAATAATCAGAGCGTGGTTTCGGAGGGCATAGAAAATTGGATAGGCACGGTCAATGTTTCTGGCCCTGATTTCGCCAAAAAGTTGGAGGAACATTTGAGAGCGTGCGCGGGCGATGTTGTAGATATAAAAGTCGGCGAAATGGTTACAAAAATTACGAATACAAAAATGGCGAGAGCCGATCAAACAAAAATTGATCAAACGAAAGTCGGAGAGGATAATTCCGGTGGATTTGAAATAATTACAGACAAAGCTTCTCATACAGCAAAGACAGTTCTCATAACGACAGGCAGTCATAGACGCAAGCTCACCGTTCTCGGTGCTGATAAATACGAGCACAAGGGTATTACATATTGCGCCTCATGCGATGGACCGGTTTTTGCCGGCCAGAATGTGGCAGTCATAGGCGGGGGCAATTCCGCGTTTGAAAGTGCCGCCCAGCTCCTAGCCTATTGCAAATCAGTCACCCTCCTAAACCGCAGTGATGAGTTCCGCGCCGATCCAGTGACAGTGAAAAAACTACTTTCAAATCCGAAACTTCACGCCCTCCGGAATGCGCAATTATTGGAAATAAAAGGCGACAAATTCGTAAAATCTCTCACTTATCTAGACAAAGATTCGGGCGAAACCAGAGAATTGCCCGTTACAGGCATATTCGTCGAAATCGGTTCCATTCCATCTACCGAATTTGCTCGTGATTTGCTCCCTCTTGATCCATTTGGCAGAATCGTCGTAGACCCGCGCACCCAAGCGACATCGGTAGCGGGCGTCTGGGCCGCGGGCGATTCCACAGACGGCCTCTATCATCAAAACAACATCGCCGCCGGAGACGCCGTGAGGGCGCTCGAAGATATTTACATATACCTCCATACCAAATAAACCACAAATAAACCACTTTAGTTTTTTATTTGAAAAGTTCCAGAAATTTTATAGGATCAATAGACACATCATTTATACGAACTGTTAAATGAAGATGCGGTTTCTCGGCATAACCTGTCTGTCCCGAAAGTCCGATAACCTGCCCAGGCATGACCAGTTCGCCAATATTGACGTTTATTTTTGAGAGGTGCATGTAAAAAGTCTGAAGTCCGAGCCCATGGTCGAGAACAATGGTTTTTCCGTAATTTCTGCCTTCCCTCGCCACTCGCACAACGCCGCGGTTCATGGCCATGACAGGCGTGTTTTCTTTCGCTCGAAAATCAGTGCCCTTGTGAGCAATTGAATACCCGACTATTTGTCTCTGGTAGCCGTAATTGTCCGTAACAATTGGATTACTCAGAGGATATTTAAAATTTTGCGTCCAAAAAGCGTGATCCCCCGTGCGCAGTCCTAGCAAGCCCGCGTTCTCTCGTGCCACCGTATCTACCAGTTTGTCCGCGCTCGCTTGCGTATTGCCTCCGAGCTTTTGGGGAATATCTATGGGTATTTCTATTTTTTCCCTCTCGCCAATCGTCATATTTTTTTCCAAAACTTCGCCACCACGAAGTGTCGCTCTTATTTTATATGTTCCCGGCTTTTTATAGAGATCAATTCCATACAATGCCGTCGACTGACTTTTCCAAATAAAAACTCCCAGTTTTTTGCCGTCAAAAGAAATACTTTGCACACTCTGCTCTGTCGGAATCGCTTCTACAGAAATCATAATTGGCTCGCCCTGAACGGGACGTTTCGTGGTAATTACCAAAACTGCTGCGTTTGCAAAAACAGGAAACAAAAAAAGAGACACTACTACCAAAAATTTGGGCAAAAATTTCACTAAAAGAATTTTACCAAAGGTCGGACCATTTTATCTTTTTTATCCAAAAGAGATAAACCAATTCCAAAATACCGAAAGTGTTGATTAGGAGTAATGCCACAAACCAACCACGCTCATGATGTTTTGCCGCATTCCACAGAGCCAACCCTTTCCAAAAAATCGCCCAGAGAGACAGTACCACAATGAGTGGAAAAACCAGAGGAATTACTCCCATATTAAAACCATTTCCATATCCATAATTCATAAAATTTATCATGATAACATTATAACAAATTAAAAATATGAAAAAAATCCTGATATTTGGCAGATCCGGTTCGGGAAAATCAACGCTTGGCAGCTTGCTGGGAAAGAAATTCGGCCTGCCTGTCTTTCATATTGATAAATTGTTTTGGCTGCCCGGATGGGTTGAACGTATCAAAACAGAAGTGGCGGTTGATGTAGAAAAAATCCTTGCGACCAGTGATTCGTGGGTAATAGACGGAAATTACAAAAAAGTTGCCCTGGAATCGCGAATAAGCGCTGCAGATCTGATCATAATACTCGACTTCAATCCTTTTATTTGTACTTTTAGAGTTTTGAAAAGAAGATTAATCCATCGAAATAAAACGAGGC
>CAZVHT010000029.1:0-4311 GCA_964627275.1 uncultured Candidatus Saccharibacteria bacterium | reverse complement strand
TTCATGGTTTTTTGATAACTGACGGCATCGATAGAATTTTTGTTTGCAACCTGTGCCAAGACGGAGTTTTTTTGGTTGACCAAACTTTGTTGAAATGTGGCTAAAGAATCGGTTTGTCCTGAGGCATATTTTAAGTTTGAGGCGGTTCTCCAAGACGCCTCTAAACTGGTGTCTATCATTAGTTTTTTATCAGAGAGATTTCTTATTTTATCAGCAATAAGTTTCTTTTGGTCCACATTTGTTGTTATACCCTCTTGTTTTTTTAAGTCGTTTATATCGGCGTTGATTGCTGCGTCAATCTGATTAACACTTTTTGTGAAGTCTGATTTGATGGATCTTTCTACACCTTGAGGAATAGCGGCCTGAGTGGCTATAACAGCGAGATCAATCGCATTATTTGTTTGTGCACTAGAATTTTTTGCTATTGCGGTTGCTTTATTTTTTGCTTCAATCAAAACTTGTTCAGCGGCGGCAATTTTGACAGGATCACCCTGTTTCTTTGCTTCATCAAGAGATTTTTGGGCGCCAGTTAAGACCTTATTTTGTATTTCTAAATCATCAAAAAATTTTTGGCTCTGTTTTTGAATTGCATCAATCGCATTATTTAGGGCATTAGCATCAACCCCACAAGGTATATCTTTTCCGTTAGCATCTTTTGTCGGTGTACATTCGATAGGTTTTCCCAATTCCAGATTTATATTGACCAAATCGACGTTTATGGTGCGCAGGATGATGTATGAAGCGAGGAGGAGGACGAGGCCAAATACTGCGCCTTGCCATTTTTCTTTGGCGTCTGATTTTCCGGAGATTGCTTCTGTCGTAGCGTATTCAACTCCCGCCCATATAATCATAACTATAGCCAGCATTGCGCCTATGCCTATGGATATGCCGTATATGTTTTTTATGACTTTTACAGGGTCAACAGAAGTTTTAGGATCAAAGGCGCCGGGAATAGTTGTGAGAGAGCAATATTTTGATGAACCATCACTTGCTTTACCATCGGTGCATGTAACAGTTGTTTGGGCATAAGCGAGAGACCCAAAAATAGAGAAAACAAAGAGAGAGAGAATTGTTGCACCGCCGATTTTTTTTATAATGTGAAAAAGTCTCATTGAATTATGTTTATACCGGCTATTCCACCCTGGAGGATTTTGGTTTGATGCTGAATTGATAGGCTGACATCAGATTGTCCACCGACTGATCCAGCTTTTCGCAGAGTTATTTTATTTTTATCTTTGAAACTTGGCACCGACTCGCTGTTTATACTCCAATCAAAACTCAAGCCGGTGAAAATGTTGTTTGTAGAAACGTTGAAAGGTTCGGCGCGCAGAGTAACTTCCTCGGCGGTCAAATTGAAAGTGCCATTTAAAGCCTTCTCATATTGTATTCCATACAGGGGACTCTCTCCGTAGAAAATTATTTCAGGAATGCCCGGGCTTATGGTTGTGGTTTTTGTGGCGATAATACTGCCGTCGTTGTTTGAAACTTCCACGTTTATGTCATCTCCCCCGCGGATATAGCTCGCCTGTGAGCTCGTAAAAGAATCCTTGCCATATCCAGATTGATTCGGATCTATTGTGCCGTTTTTCTTCCATGTATAGACGAGAGTTTTCGGATCAAGTCTCTTGCCGGCTCCCGTAAAGAATTCCGGAATGGCTGTCGCGCGGAAAGACGCACCGTATGATTCCAACGCTTTACCCAGATAAAACGGCGGAGTATAGCCGTCAGATTTCCAGACCAGAGTGATATCCGCTGGTCTCCAAGATGCCGTTTGCGATATAGTGCCTATATCTGTCGTCGTGACCGTGACAGAAACTGAAGTGAGAGAACCTGCTTTGCCAGAAGGCACGGTGACTGATGTAGCTCCAGTTCCTTGTTTTATAACTTTGCCGCCAGAGACCCACGAAAATCCCGCACGATTGAGATCGGTGCTGAAACTTTGGGCTGTAATAGTGACTGTCGTATCAGGTTTTGGAAATCGTGGCGATACTCCGAGTGTTACGGGCTCGGAGACACCGGGAATACTCTGGGCGTTGGCAAGTGAAAATAGTGAAAAAGAAAAAATGAAGAGCAAAAGAGAGCTTTTTATCAAGCGAAACATGACAATATTGTACCACAAAGTGATATTGGATAGCCCCGAAAGTAAAAAGGTTGTTTGCGTGGAGGCTTTGGAGGCGCGACGGCGCCGGAGACGAGGAAGTTTTTCAGTAGAAAAACTTCCGTACTCCACGCAAACAACCTTTTTACTTTCGGGGCTACTGCAATTGTTTCTTCGCCGCCTTGATAGCCAAAATTTGGGAAGGGTCTGATGTGATGATCTGATCTTCCGTATACGAAGCGATGATTTTTATGGCCACGTGCTTCAAACCGACGAAAAATATGCCTTCGCCCACGTCAGATTCCAAGAGTAGATACTTTTCTTCGTCTGTGAGATTGAAAACTTGCTGTAATTTATCTATAGATGACGCCGACTGCTTCAGGAGCATCTGAATAGAAGAGTTGGTGATAATAGGCAAACCATAAGGCGATTTGAGGAAATCGTCCACGTCTTGGGTGATCGTGGCCACGCCCAGATAATACTTGCGACCGCGCTTTGCAAGCCCCAATAGGAAAGACGCCGTATCTTCCGATTTCATCATCCACCAGGCTTCATCTATGACGAGCAGACGTTTCCTCAAGTTCTTTCTGATAGCGTTCCATATGTAGTGAGTAACGATATACATGGCTACCGGCTTGAGATCGTCCTCCATATCGCGCAAGGAGAAAACGATGAATTTTGCGCCGATATCCACATTTGTCGGACGGTTTATAAATCCAGCCCATGTGCCCTTTGTATATTTTGTGAGCCTCTGGACGAGCGACTCCCCTCCTTCCATGCCGGCGAGGACGAGTTCAAAATCGGACAAGAGAGGCGCTTCCGCATTTGTAAAATTAGAATCGGGGGTGATGTCTTTTAGCGCATATGTTTCAGTAATTGCCCTGTCTATGATGGCATCTTCTTCGGCAGTCAATCCCCCCATCATTATGCGGAAAAGTCCGACTAGATTTATGATGTTTGAACGCAAAACGTCGGCCGGTGATTCGTCTTCGCGCGGAATGGGCAAATCAAATGGATTTATATGATGCTCGGAATTGAGAGAAATATTGAAATATTTTCCTCCGGTAGCCTCGGCCAAGAACTCGTATTCTTTTTCCGGATCTATGACTATGACATCCGTATCAAACATAAGTGTGCGGATGATTTCCAGTTTTGTGGCGTAGGATTTACCCGCGCCGGATTTCGCAAAAGTGATGGAGTTGTAGTTTTCCAGAGAAAATCTGTCAAAGAGGACGAGGGAGGAGTTGTGTCTGTTTATTCCGTATAAAATTCCTTTATCAGACGTTAGGTCAAATGAAATAAAAGGAAAGAGAGACGATAGAGGCGAGGAATTGAGCTTTGAATGAACGGACAGTTCGTCTGAAGCCGTCGGTAAATTGCTCTTGTAACCTTGTTCTTGCTGAAAGAGGGCCGGTTTTACATAGACTAATTTTGATTCCAAAATAGATTTTATTTCCGACTCGGTTTTATCCAGTTCCGATTCGGATTCGCCGTAAATTGATATATAAACGCCGACATCAAATAATTTCTCTTGGGCTTGTTGTAATTGATCGCGCAAACTTTCTAGATCTTGATAAGCGGTATCCAGCATAGGGTCCCGGACGAGGCCTTTTTGCTCGCGAATTGAAATCTGGCTCTGCACCTCGGCTACCTTTTTCTGGAATTGACGCAGTACCTTGGCTGTTTCCACCGGATGGATGAATATGGAGATATTGAATACTTTGTCCAGGTTTATGATAGGGGCGAACCAGCTCTCGGAGAGGAATCGCGGGTATGAAATGACAAAGAAACTCCTCACAGTTTTATCTCCGAGAGACAATTCTCGCGGCGAAACCTTTAGAGCTGATGGAGCAATGACGTCTTTTAATTCCAGAACACCTGCCTCATAGATTTCTTGAGGCAAAATCGGCGCGATGTTCACCGTGTTTTGTTTCTTCTTTAAAAAATCAAAAAATGCCATGTTTTTGTTTATATTTTGTTTCGCCTATTTCAGAGGAATCGGCTTTTCCGTGTCCCCGGGATTGAAAATCTTGTAAAAGAGCTCGACAATCTCTTCTGTGCCCAGTTCCGCCGTTCTGATACCGCAACGGACCAATCCTTGAGTTACGACCGCCACTCTCTGTTCCAATTGACTCCTATGTTCCTCAAACTCACCCAATTTTTTCTCGGCGCTCTCAGCCACGGTTTTTTTCTTGCCGAAAACGCTGGCCACA
>CAZVHT010000028.1:0-6752 GCA_964627275.1 uncultured Candidatus Saccharibacteria bacterium | reverse complement strand
CGTAAACGGCATGGCCATATTGCCTCTCATTGCTTTTATGTTTTATGTGGAAGCCATAACGGTCGTCATTCAATCAATCGGCCGGCACATATTTGGCAGACGGGTTTTTCGCATGGCGCCCCTGCATCACCACCTAGAACTGATAGGCTGGAGCGAAGAAAAAGTGATCATGCGCATGTGGGTCGTTCATCTCGGCATGGTCATGATCGGCGTTTGGATAGGCTTGCACTAAACTGGCGCCAAAAATCGCTCAAAAAATCGCACCCAAAAACCTAAACTAAAATAAACCTAAACTAAAATGCCATATTTAAATTGGGACACAAAAATCATCACCGGCTTTTCGGATAAAAATATAGAAGATCTATACGATCAGGGCTATGTTTTTACCCGCGTCGGAAAGGGGGTCATGAACAAAACGCGAAGCTTTCGCATAGACTTGGCAAAATACGCGGCCTCGAGCGAAAATCGTCGTATACTGCGCAAATCGGAGCATACTTCCCTCTCGGTAGAAGCTATTCCATACGATAAATACACTTGGCAAATCGGCTTGCTTGCCAAAAAATTCTATGGAAAGTTTGGCGACAAAGTGTTCACAGCGAATAAAATAAGAGAAGTTTTGACGGATGAAAAGAGGAGCAATTGGAACAGACTTTTTATATTCATGGATACTAGAGACCGCACGGCGCAAGGTTTTGCGATTTGTCTAAAAACAGCAAATCTCATTCACTACAGCTATCCTTTTTATATAGAAGACCCGCGCGAATCGTCCCGCGGTCTCGGCATGATGATCATGGCTATAGAATGGGCAAAGACATCCGGCAAAAAATATATATATCTGGGCTCTCTCCAGCGCCCGAGCGATAGTTACAAGCTCCAATTCGCCGGTGGCGAATGGTTTGACGGCGAGAAGTGGCAGACAGACTATACGCCCCTGAAAGAGATTTTAAGGTAACTATTCATACATTTTGTGAGTACCGATATCGTTAAATCTCACACTACTATCATCCATGAACTCGAATATAATTCTGTAATCGTAACTGACCGAAAAACCCCAAAACTCCTTCATCTTTCCGTGAAGTTTATGTGTTTTTAGACTAGAGTGAAATGGATTTTCTTTGAACAATCTTGTCTTTGATTCAGCGTGAATTTTTATTCCCAAAGGCAACTTCTCATACCTCTTCTTGAAAGAGATGGTGTACTGTATCCTCATAGATTTTAATCTATCGAAGATCTTTTAACGACTTGAGTTCAAAGTATTTCCCTTCAGCAAATTCCTTTTGGCTCTGTTGAATTCTGCGCCAGCCAATTTCATGCCAATAAGCTCTGATAGCGGTGCGCACAAATTCACTCACAGAAGAAAATTTGTGTTTTTTCATTTCGCTTTTAATTTCTTTCACCATTTCTAATGGCAAAGATATGTTCAATATGTGTCTCATGTAATACATTGTAATACAGGTTAATTTTAATGCAACCGAAACGACCGATACCGACAAAAACCAGCGGAAATACTATACATGAGCGAGATAAAGAAAATATGAAGAAATAATAAAGAAATGCTACAGTAAACTCCATGAATAAATCTCAAAAAATCCATTTCATAGGCATATGTGGCGTGGCTATGAGCGCTGTGGCTACAGCTCTGTGGCAAAAAGGCTATCGGGCAACTGGTTCTGATTCCGGTTTCTTCCCTCCTGTTTCCACTCATCTCACAAATCTCGGTATCCCCTATTACCCCGGTTTTCATCCGGAGAAAATGACAGCTTCTGGCACGCCTGATTTTGTCATCGTCGGCAACGCCATCAGCACCACAAATCCGGAACTGCTGTACGCGCGAGAGCATAAAATAAAAATTAAATCTTATCCGGAAGCCGTAGCGGAATTTCTCATAGCCAAAAACTCCATCGTCTGTGCCGGCACTTGGGGCAAGACTACTTCATCCGCCCTGCTCGCGCATATTTTGAAACATACCGGATGGAAACCGAGCTATATGATCGGCGGAATTTTGGCGGACGGATTGCCTGCGGCAGTCATAGATTCGCGCGACTGGTCTGTAGTGGAGGGCGATGAATATATGACAGCCAAATGGGATCAAAAAGCCAAATTTATGCACTATAAGCCGACACAGCTGTTGGTTTCTGCCGTGGTCTGGGATCATGCGGATGTTTATTCCGCAGAAAAAAGTTATTTCAAGGCTTTTGAAAATCTTTTTGCTCTGGTACCAAAAAGAGGTCTCATTGTCGCATGCACGGATAGGCAAAAACTTCCCGCCCTGCTCATTAAAGCAAAACGAAAATACATTTCATACGGCAAAAATGATGGGGCGTTATATAGATACGAAAATGTACGGCAATCGCGTGAGGGTTTGCGGTTCGATATTGCTTATCACGGCAAAACATACGCCATGCAAAGTCCTCTCATTGGGTCATATAATGCAGAAAATATCACCGGCTGTTTCGCCATGGCCCGCGAAATCGGCATAGCGCCGGGAGATATAACCGACTCTATAAAAGAATTCAACGGCATAAAACGTCGTCTGGAAAAGAGGTATGAAAATAAAGTAACGGTCATAGACGACATCGCTCACAGCCCGGAAAAAGCCGGATCTGTTTTGGAAACTTTGCGCTCCATATATTCCGGCAAAATAATCGCTGTGTATGAGCCCAATTCGGGAAACAGGACACCAGAATCAAAACCACAATATTTGAACGCTTTCAAAGATGCGGACCAAGTGATAATTCCCCGCCTTTCAAAATTGAAAATCGATCCGAAAAATCCGGAGAAAACATTTGGAGGAGAAGAATTGGCGCGTATAATCGCGGAAAGCCATAAAAATGTTCAATATATGGATAATGACGATGAACTGGTGAAAACTATAACGGAAAACAGAAATGAGGGCGATGTTATCGTCTTCCTCGGCTCACATGGTTGGAGAGGTATGATAGAAGAGACCGTGAAAAAGCTGGCGATGTGAAAGTTGGAAGGCATAAGATTTTATCTTGTGAGAGGGGGTGAATCGACTCTTGGAGAGGATCCCCCCGAACATAGGAAAATCTTATGCCTTCCAACTTTCTACTTCCCCTCGTCTATGATTTCCGTCTCCACGATCCCATCCAAAATAGAGCGTACTTCGAGGAGAATACCGCAAATGTCGCATTCAATGACATAGCCTTGGGTCATTTTTGGATGCTTTGAAACATCAATCGTATTTTTACATTCCGGGCAAATGCATTTCATAGAAAAAATAATTACATGGATATAATACAGGAAATCGGCTAATATACAAAAATCGGAACAATAAAATAACAATATGATAACTCCCCAAACCGAAAATTCGGAGCTGGCAAAAATAATTGGCGTACCGCGCCTTTATTTCAAGCGGGAGGATCTGCATCCGTACGGCTCGCACAAAGGCCGCTCTATTCCCGTGATGATTGATGAGAAAGTCTCCCAAGGCAAAACTCATTTTGCCATATCTTCTTCCGGTAATGCCGCTCTGGCCGCCGTGCGATATATCCAAGAGAGAAATGGTCAAGAAAAAAACACCAAAGGTGACCGCCTATCACTTTCCGTTTTTATAGGTGAGCATATGGATATGGAAAAAAAGAAAAAACTGCTCTCGGAAATTCACGACGACAAAATCACAATTACTGAAACGTCTCGCCCTCTACGAGCCCTCTCCAAAACAGATAGAGCGAGTCTCCGGCAATCGAGAGACCCCATGGCTCTAATCGGCTATAAAACTCTAGCGGAAGAATTACTGGAAATACCCGATTTGAAAGATGTTTTTATAGGCACTTCTTCGGGAACAACTGCCCAAGCGCTAACTGATTATTTTATGGCAAACAAGAAAAATATTGCCGTCCACATAGTTCAACCGATAGGCAATTCGCCGATTGCCCGTGAATTTGACACAGAAAAAAGACGAGAAGAGGTGTCCATAGCTGATGCCATAGTGGATAAAGTTGCCCACAGAAAAGGTATGCTTGCAGACGTCATACGAAAAGTGAACGGCGCGGGCTGGGTGGTTTCAAATGATGAAATCAGGCAAGCGCAAAAATTGCTCACAGACGGGACAGACATAGAGGTCAGCTCAAACGGCGCCTTGGGTTTGGCTGGACTGATTCGTGCTGTTTCAAAAGGAATAAAGTTCAATGGTTCGATTGTTTGCATCATTACGGGAAAATAAATTTCAAAAAAATGCCGCTAAAAGAAAAAGCGCCTCCACTATCTGGAGGTCGCTCGTTAATCCCTGATTTGAAATTCATCATAGAGAAATTGAACCTTGTGGACAATTTCCTGCGGGGTGACTGGTCCATACCGGGCTTCAAACTCCGCAATAGCAACACGGAGAATATTTTCTTGTTCCACCCTACTAGACAAATTTTCTCCAATATTCACTTTCAAACGAACTTCATTGCTCGAAGTTGTGTGAACAAGCAGAACGTGAATGTCAATCACGTATCCCTTGATTGGCACTTTGTTTTCTCGAAGAAAATCGATAGCGCGTCCCACGATTGCACCGGTATTGATGTAGGGAATTTCTCCCGGAAAAATTTCAAATTTGCCAAACTCTTTTGCGATCCTGGCTTCCGCCTGTTCGACAAAAGAATGCATAACATTTCTTTTCATGGGAAGACCTCCTGGAGAGACTATACACTGCTGGCAGGAATAATCAAACGAATGAATAAAAATAAATGAGGAAATAAAAAAGATAACAAAAAAAAGAGCGCAGATTTTTAGTTCTGCGCTCTCTCGTGACCGAGGGTGGTGAAGCTATCGCTTCGCAACCAACTCGGTCGTCTCTGTCTGCGCCGGTGCCGTCGAGCACTCGACTGTGGCTTCGGCTGGTGGCAAGCTTTCGAGCTTGGCCACCGCTTCGAGGCATACCTCCTGCGGTGTTGCCGGCGTGGCGGACACCGATTCCCTGGTCGTCGGTTTGAAGATTCCCCGACGATCCCTGCCTGTGCTGTTCGGTTTGTCCGCCTGAACTGAAACCGAAACAGCCGCCTGCAGCACCGGCACGAGTTGTGGTACCAGCACCGGAAGCGCCGGAGCGGGTTTCGGACATTGCGTCCGAGAACTTATGACGGCCTGTGCCGCCACGAACTCTTGGTAGGAGCCCCAGGCGGTGGCCATCCACCCGTCGTTTGCCGGCCGGACGAACACCACTATGCTGTCTCCTACTTCAGGAGCCTCAGCATGTGTGCCACCCGCGAACTCTGGGTAATTTTCCCCTGCCACTATCCTGTAGCCCGTTTTGCCTTCAAACCGGACTATGTCGCCAAAGGCCTTGGCGAAACCAAAGCCCCGACGGTCATCTACCTTTACCACGCCGCAAACGTGGTATCCACTGATAATCTGATTATTCATGACTTTTTAGTCTCTTTTCTCTAACAGTTTACTGACAGGAATCTCCGAAGGGCCGGAAGGCACATATTCATCGCACAGCGATGGGATACTTCAAAGAACATTCTGACTACTAGTAGTATACACCCTTATATTGACTTTGTCAAGCCTTTCATAGACATAAAATAAGCGTCAAAAAACCCCTTTGTTTAGCGGTTTTAGAGAATCTTTATAAACAGTGGACAAGTTGTTTATAAACTGTTTACTACAGATAAAGAAATCATTTTTTATGGTGCGCGTACTAGGATTCGAACCTAGGACCCCATCAGTATCAGTGATGTGCTCTACCAACTGAGCTATACGCGCATTATTTTTTAAAAATTCCAAACAGCCAATCGACAAAAATTTCTCCGGAATGTTTCCGAAATATAACAAAAATCGACTCTTTTCGCAATGAAAAAAGCGTCCCGTTTTCATTGAGACGCTTTCGTGAATTTTTTTTTGGATTTTGGATCATTTTATTTGATCCACATCCACCACCAGTCAAAGACTGGTATCGGCAGAACCGGCCCATCAAAGATTTTAAACCCCAGATGAATGGCGCCGGGAATAAAGTTCCCGAGAATGGTTGCGCCGATGAGGATGATCGCGAGCACTTGTCTCCGAGAGGGCTCTCGCGGAGTTAGTCTCAACGCATTCACTTCAATGAGCGAACCGCGTGGCGGAAGGAGTGATTTGGTCTTCATAATGCCTTTCGCAGAGACCACTCTTTAATTTCTTTTGTGAGAGCGGCGTACCGGCTTTCGAGCTTAATCAGTCGCTTGGTGAGGCTGATCTCCGCTCGCATCATGCTAACTCCTTCGACAATCCAGATGATTACCATAATTAGCAACATCGGGATATTGAGATAAAACCGACGAGCAAATAACCAGATATATGTGATAATTGGCCACACACACTGAAGCTCCGCCTTACAACTGTTGAAAAATTCGGCCATAAAAAATGGGGGTTGAATTTTATAATTTTGATTTGGAAAAGGAAGCTTTTGGCTTCCGGACTGACTGTGCATATTATACCAAATACAATAACTTTGTCAAGCTTTACGTAATGTGCAGTCTAATTCGGGTACAGAAAAACCGCCCGATATTTTAATTTGTGGGCGGTTTTTCCTCCAAATAAAGTGGATGATACTGTTCTCTATTCTGTTCCGTTCTACTGTAGGTTCTTCCCCTACTTCCATGCAGTTTTAGGTATTTGCAAAACCCGTATTCATTTTATAAATGCTCGATCGACTCCGTAAACCTCGTCGCCCAAATAAATTGGACTAGAGATAGTTTTTCACTTGAAATAATCCACGAGCAGCTTCCGCTACCCGTGCCTTGTTACGACTTACTCCCTGTCATTGA
>CAZVHT010000027.1:0-10258 GCA_964627275.1 uncultured Candidatus Saccharibacteria bacterium | reverse complement strand
GGTTTTTGATTTGATGTCTTTTCGCATGCAGACATTCTACCCCTAGGGGGGATAATATGCAAATTTGAGAACGTCTCCACTCTTCGTAGCGCAACTCGATCTTGTCCTTATCCTGCATGACATAGTTCGTAAGTTCTGTATTTTCCTGCCCATTGACTGTCATTTTCATGTCCGTGCCGAATGATTGCATATCCTTTCCCCAATTTTTGAAAAATTGACCAAGAGTAATATCTTGTTTGCGAACCAACCCTTGAAACTCAAAATGTAATACTCCCGTCGTGTCATGTGTATGCATTGGCTGATGGATAGCTCCAATGCCGATATTTGCGGGAATCTCTTGTTTTACTTCTTTCACATAAATCGCCAGTTCCGGGTGCCAATGAATGCCGCTTCGGGAAAGTATCTCTCCCTCGGGAATAGGCGGACGAGTTGCAAAATACCAAATAAACCCTCCGAAAACTCCGCCGATTATAAGAACAATTACGGCGATCTTAATCCCGCGCTTCAGGCCTTTTTTTTGCGCGGTGCGATTTTGTTCCTTGAGCTTTTCCTGCCGTTTTATATCGTATTGCACTTTGTTTGATAATTGATTGTTTTGGTTATTTTGCGGTGCCGGTGCGTGAGCCTCTGGCGGTTTCGTTTCGTGTTCGTGAGAATAGTGTTCCATACTACTTGAGTAAATAATACAGAGCCAGAGGCGCGCCGAAATTGGCGAAGCGTTCCACGAAATCCCAGATTGATTCACCGACGATGGGGCGCAAGATCGCCGTGAAGAATCCCCAGAGGGCCATCCAGAGAATTATCGGCCGTATCGGCTTTATGAGAACCAGTAGAGCCAGAGCAACATCCAGAACACCAATGATTGTCAGTATTACAACCGCCGTAGCCGGTTCAACATTCAAAACCCGCTCCACCCAGCCGAGCCACTGCGCTTTTTGACCGACAGCCAAAACGCCATGTCCCAAAAACTCACCTGCTACGCCTATTCGGAGCGCCCACTCTATCTTTTTTTCTTTACTCATAAAAAATAATTATCTTGATATTGCTCTACTGTATCGAAAAAACGAAACTACCACAAGCTCTCTTGTGGACAAGTTGATTATTTAATATTCAACACCGACCATTCCCGGGAAGCCTACACTGAAAGGATGCTTCACCTCTTTCATCTCCGTCACCAAATCAGCTCGATCTATAAATTCCTTTGGACAGCTACGACCAGTCATGATGAGATGATCGCAGAGCGGTGTGACCGCTCTTATAAAATTCCTCACTTCCGCTCTATTGATCAGTTCCAGGCTCAAAGCCACCCAGATTTCATCGAGAATGAGAATGTTCCATTTACCGGTTTGGAGTTCATCCAGAGAATATAACAGAGCCTCTCTAGCCGCTTTTACATGTTTTTCAAACGGTATTCGATCGTTTCCTATTCTCACAAAGCCTAGACCTTTTTTGACAATTTGAAAAGACTTGTTTAATTTTTTCGAGGAAGTATCCTCGCCGGACTTCCATGGCCCCTTTACCAGTTCGACCATGAGCACCCGACTGCCATTACCTACCGCTCTCATAGCTTGGCCTATGGCCGCCGTCGTTTTTCCTTTGCCGTTACCTGTGAAAATAATGAACATGAGTTTTTGTATCCGCCCTTACACTATGGCGCACACACCGCCTATGCACGCCAATTCTTTTTTTACATCCAGTTCGTCCGTTTTTTCATATGTAATGATTTTTGAATAATCTATGTGCTCTAGCCGGCGCGCTAATTTTATATATTCTTCTTCGGTTATAGTTTCATATGGAGCGAGTTCGTAAACATGATTCTCTCTAGGCAAAAAAGACAGCCCGCCTACGATATCCCAGTTTTTATAAACCCAGTTGCCTACTTCTATCCACTCGTTCTCGCCGACCGATACGGTAACTGACGGATTATGCTCGGTGTAATTCAATTTCACCATTTTCCAGTGCTCGAGCTGATCGATAGCAGAAATATCGTTTTTGTACAGAGATTCGTCCGGGGATTTGACGGGAAATTCCAGGACATAGGTGGTGGCGGAATCGCTCGATTGGCCAACTTCTGGTTTATACGGCACACCTTGATCGCAAAGCATTTTGAAGAGAGCATCCGTGGCGGCAATTCTAATTCTGCGAATATAATACTGCGCATGGCGCGGATGCATGCCGGACGAGCAGTCTACTGTTTGCGATACAGTGCCGGAAGGTTTGACGCAAGTGATGCATGTCGCTTCGTTTACGCCGAGACGTTTGGCAAATTCTTTGTTGACTTCCAAAGCTTTGGCCTTTATGCGCGAGAGAATTTGCGGATCTCTCGACACCTTTGAATCCCACTGGCCGGTGATAGAAACACCGAGCAGGCGTTCTTCCTCACAATGTTCCTTCCATTCACGAGAAAGATACGGAAAATTTGTCAGACTGGCTTGATACGTGCCGAGCATGGTGGCGAGTCGGATTTTTTTCATGAGAGATTCTTCTGTATCGTTCCTGCGCGCTATCACTTCGGAAAGATTACAAAATTGTTTTGATTGCAAAATAATTTCGCCGCATGGATTTGTGCCTATCGAGCCCACGATATTTCCCGATGCGTCAAAATAGCCTTCATGTTTTTTGAGAGTATCGATTCGACGCGGTGGCAGAGTTTTGGCTAGCGATCCGCGGTTGAATATGCCGCGTTCGCCCGAGCCGGATTTCATGAGAGCAATCCATTCTTCCAGAAATTCGGCATTTGACGGCTTTTGCGTATAAACCGCCGAATTGTTGGCGAGCATTCTCTGTGGCTCAGTCGTATAAAAAGCGCCCGACTTTGAATCACGAATATCCGTATCGTCCAAATCGGAAAGCGAAATCATAGCGCTGCGCCTCACCCCACCGGAAACGACGCAATCGCCTATCATGCATATAATGTCGTGAACATCAATGTTGCGTAGACGCCTGCCCTGTCGATGGAGCATTTTTTCGCGAGTAAAAGCGAACAGGCGTCTGAGTGGTTCCGGTCCCGATGCTTTGCCACCCATGGTTTTCAGTCTGGCACCGGCCGGACGCAAATCGGAAAAATCAAATTCCATATCACGACCGTCAAACCAGGCTCGCATGCCCAGAGCTAGAGCGTCGGCCCAACCTTCCTTGCTGTCGGGAATGAGATGATGGATCGGTTTGTGATTTTTTTGAAATTTTATTTGAGGAAATTTTTGAACGTTCTTGCTCTCGACAGACCAGCCGACGCCTGTGCCACACATTGAAACGTACATGATTTCCGCCAGGTCCTGTAAATTTTCCGGAGCGATAAAAGAACAGTTATAAGCGCAGACATTTGTTTTGCGGGCGGCCAGTCCGGCGAACTGGAGTAGTCTCATAGATGGCATCACTTCTTGGTTCAAAATACCATCGCGCATCTCCGTATATTCCGCATCACTAAATTTTTCTCCGACATTTTCTCTCATGAAAGAAATATAACGATCAACAGTCTCTATCCAAGTCTCACGTCGACTCTCTCCGGCAATCCATCGCGAGTAGGTGCGATAGTAGACAAACTCCCCCAGAGAATTTTTGAAATATTTTTTACTGTCTTCGGCCAGCTTCTTTACATGAGATGGAACTTGATGGCCGAGCGATCTGACTTTGGCCCTCTCCTCTCTATAGAGAATGTAGGCTTTGGCGGTTTTGACATATTTTCCCAAAATGAGACTTCTCTCGACTGTGTCTTGGATACCTTCGACTGTCGGAATGAAATTTTTATGCTTTTCCGTGATTTTGAGAATGTCTCTCTCGACCCTCTCGGCCACTTTTTCGGCTTCTTCCAGAGAACCCTCATTCATATGAGTCATCGCTTTCCAAACCGCCTGAACAATTTTGTTCACGTCGAAAGGAACAATACTCCCATTTCTCTTGTAAATATTCTCTACGACTATAATCGGCTGTTTTTTTTGTTTTGATGTCATATGTTTCGAAGTTTCGTAATATTGAAATCATTATAACGGGAAGATTGCGGAAAGTTTAATAAAACAGTGGATAACCTCGGATAATTTCCAGTCTCACAGGACGGAAAACTTTTTGTCAACCGAAATTCGGTATTGAAAAAAAAATTTAGGATGATATACTTGATATACTGTTGAATATTATATCGAAACAATGAAATCACCCCTGCCAAAGGAGGCCTACAACAAAAACGCCCTGTTATACAAGATACTGGCCAATCCAAAGAGGCTCGAAGTTCTCAATATCTTGAAGAAAAAAGAGACTTCAGTAGAAGATCTGCTCCAAATAACTGACCTGCCAAAGGCAAACCTCTCACAGCATCTCGCACTCATGAGACATAATGGCCTAGTAGTTCCGCGCAGACATGGTTTGAATATTTTCTATAGAATTGTCGATCCTCGCATCGTCGAACCTTGCAAAATCCTCCACGAACTACGCCACAAGAGGTTGGTGATATAGTTTGCGTTTGTTTTTATTTTGTAGTTTAACTGTTTCGAAAGATTGAAACTAAATCTGGACTGTATTAGAATTAAAACTGTCGCGCGTTGGAAGTGAGGTTTGATTCCTCCACTGTGCCGCAACGGTAATGTTCTCTTCTCCGGAAAAATCCTCCGGAAAAAGAGAAACGAGTCCGGTCGTCGCGCGATTTTGTCCCGAGCAGGAAAGCGATGCCCATTTAGGTCTACCACTTCCCTCTCGGAAGCGGTTTTATTTATTTAAAAAATCATTTAAAATTGCATGAAAAAACTTTTTTTGCTTGTTGCTTTTCTTATTTTTCCTTTTTCCTTACTTGCAGACGAAACAGCTAGTTCCACGGTAACGGTTAACGTGAGATACCGAGACACTTTGGTTTTTAGCGGTCCGGTCATGGTCATTAAAAATTCAACTGCAAATATTTCCGACAACACCAAAACCAATCGCCAAATAGCATCCGACAGCGCTTTGATCGCGCTCAAAATATCAGACGATTCATCTGGAGACTTTAATCTCTCCGATCTCGTCTATTACGCTGATTTCAATTCTCTCTATGTAAACTGCATTGACATCACTTCTCCACCGAAACATGCCTGCGCCAACTGGCAGTATGTGGTCAATTCCGCCTACCCTCCTGTGGGAATGGACAAATATATATTATCCGGCGGCGATATTCTCTATTTTTATTTCGGAAACCCGCGCAGAGTGTCACTCTCGTCTGATAACGCGGAGGCGGGAGCGGTCGTCAGGGCTAGGGCCGAGAGCTACGACTATGTGAATAACGCTTGGACTGTCCTGTCCGGAGCAATTCTGGGGGCCACACAGCTAAATCCGGCTGATCCGTATTCGCCTCTGGTGATTTCCTCGGCTACAAGCGACGGAAACGGCTTTGCCGACTTTGTTTTGGGAATCCCCGGCTCCTATAATATAGGTCTGGCCATGGACTTTTATTCTCCCAGCCAGGTCTTGGCCGTGAAAACAGTTGCCGTGCCACCGGAAGGATCTGGTCCGCGGGTCAGACCGAATGTTGTGGAGATAATAGATATGGTGGAGCCGGCGTCACCGGCCGCCTCCGCTACACCAGAGACAAAAGTAGCGGAAAAAGCAGCGGAAAAAGCAACCGAGAAAAAACCCGCAAAGACCGATATTCCGGTAAAGATAGACATATCAATTGACAGCTTCATAGAGAACTACAAAATGGCTCTCCAAAACCAGAAACTGGCGGCAGAGAGAGGAAAAATCGGGAGGGCGCCCGCCGCGCCGGCGACCGCAAGCGACAGAACTGCCGGGCAGAACCAGTTGGCCGGCGCGGCGGGCGCCTCCTGGCCCGGCGCTGTCTGGGTAAAAAAATTTCTGGCCGGAGTGTACGACTTCTTCGGATTTAGAAAATAAAGACACAAAAAAAACAAAAAGCATGACGACAAAAACAAAAACGTTCATTGCCCTGTCCATGGTCGCCGTCGGAGTGGCCGGCAGACTCCTGCCTCACGCCTGGAACTTCACCCCCATCGTGGCCATAGGTATTTTTTCCGGCGCTTATCTCGGCAAAAAATTCGCTTGGGCCGTGCCTGTCTCCGCTATGATTATAAGCGACGCTTTTATAGGATTTTATTCTTGGCAAATAAACCTGACGGTCTATATCGCTATGGGACTGACGGGACTAATCGGCCTCTTCCTCCAAAAAAAGAAAAATCCAATTACTATCGCTCTAGCTTCCGTCACCGGTTCGACGATTTTCTTTCTCATTACCAATGGAGCAGTATGGTATTTCACTTCTATGTACGAACCGAACTTACACGGCCTCACGGCATCCTATATCGCCGGCATTCCTTTTTTCCGCAATGCGATTGTAGGAGATGTTTGGTATTCTTTCGTTCTCTTTGGCATATACGAAGCAACGAAAGTTCTGTACTGTTACTGTGCGCCTACTAGGACTCGAACCTAGGACCCTCGAGGTATAAGCTCGATGCTCTAACCAACTGAGCTATAGGCGCATACAGACTATCAACTGTCGCCTTCCTATCCTAAAGCACAAAAATGAAATATACAATATAATGAGGTTTGAAAGGAGACGGTATGACATGAGTAACCTCACTCACGCGTTCTTTTTAGCGTTCAGAGGAAAGGAAGTCGTGCTCGTTCGCGGTACAGAAGAAAGTCCCGACGAATGGGGCATTCCAGTTGGTATATTGGCAGGTGAACCTACACCGGAAGAAGTAGAAATGATACTCAAAGGAAAATATTTCATGGAGATCGTTGTCAAGACTATCCGGGAGGTAAAACTGGTCTCATTAGGTAAAGTTGATGTTGGTATCGACATTGATGTCGGCAGTATGTTCATAGATACACCGATATATGGATGCGATATCGTCGGAACAGCGAGACTCGGCCCGGTATTCTTCGCCAAACGCAACAATACGTCTGGCTTGAATATCGGAGAGAGAGCCAGAGTTGTCCTCTCCTCTGAATACGTGCAAAGCCGTCTCCATTAGGTAGGGGCGGCTTTTTTGTGCAAAATTTCTATCTATACGATATGCTCTATATCTTTTTTCTTTTTTGGAACGACACCGTTGGCGATTAGAATCTGTTCGAATTCTTCGCGCTCGATTGTTTCAGTTTCTATGAGCCGTGTGGCTATGGCATCGAGCAGTTTTTTATGAGTCTTTATGGTAGTTTCCGCGCGATTCATGCCTTCTGTCATTATGGCTTTGACTTCGGCGTCAATTTGAGAGGCCACAGTTTCTGAATACTCGCCATCACCGACGCCTCGACCAAAGAGCACTCGGCCTCCCTCACCTTCCAGAGCCACAGGCCCCATATTGTCAGACATGCCGTATTTTGTAACCATATCGCGGGCCAAAGCAGTCGAAACTTGGAGATCGTTTGATGGTCCAGTTGTCAGATCGCCAAACATCATGCGTTCCGTCACATAACCGCCGAGGGATACGGCAATATCATCGAGAAATTCTTTTTTGGATTGCAGTTTTCTGTCTTCCAGAGGCAAGTGGAGGACATATCCGGCGGCCCGACCTCGGGAAATGATAGAAATTTTGTGGACCGGATCGGCATAATCCAGAACGGAAGAAACAATAGCGTGACCAGCCTCGTGATATGCCGTGATTTTCTTTTCTTCTTGGGAGAGGATGTGGCTTTTCCTCTCTGGACCGAGCATCACTTTTTCAATAGCTCTGATTAGATCATATTGAGAAACTTTTGTTCTGTTTTCGCGGGCGGCCAGAATGGCTCCTTCATTCATGAGAGAGTATAAATCGGCGCCGGAAAAGCCGGGAGTTCTTTCGGCCACCACGATCAGATTTACATCTTCAGCAAAAGGTTTTTTGCGGGCGTGAATTTTGAGAATTTCCTCGCGGTCGTGTCTGTCAGGCAAATCAATCGTCACTCGTCTGTCGAATCTGCCGGGGCGAAGTAAAGCGGGATCCAGTACGTCCGGTCTGTTGGTCGCCGCCATGACAATCACTTTTTCATTTGGTTCAAAACCGTCCATTTCGGTGAGAATTTGATTGAGTGTCTGCTCGCGCTCGTCGTTTCCTCCGCCGATGCCGACGCCGCGGCTCCGGCCGACGGCATCTATTTCATCCACGAATATGATGGCCGGAGCCGCTTGTTTCGCCACTTTGAACAAATCACGCACCCGCGACGCCCCTACACCGACAAACATCTCTACAAACTCGGAACCGGAAATAGAGAAGAAGGCCACGCCGGCTTCGCCGGCGACCGCCCGCGCCAGCAACGTCTTGCCTGTCCCCGGCGCCCCCATTAGCAAGATCCCCTTTGGAATAACCGCCCCTACATCCAGAAATTTTTTCGGATTTTTCAAAAAATCTACGATCTCCATGAGCTCTTGCTTGGCTTCTTTGGCTCCCGCCACATCTTTGAATGTTACTTTCTGTTTTTTATCCTCGGGCATAGTGATACGCGCTTTGGATTGACCGAAAGAAAAAGCTTGCATGCCCGCGCCACGCACCTGCCGAGAGAGAAACCATATGATAATGATGATAAAAATCAAAGGCAGAACAAAAGGAGCGAGATTGATAAGCCAATACGCAACACCTGACGGCTCTTTGACCTCAATTTTTACAGCGGAAATTGCGGAAGCCTTTACTCCGTAATTGACGAGCGATGTCGTGATAGCGTTGTCTGTCTCTTTTTTGGAAACTTTTTGTGTACCGTCTTTATATGTGAGATTCAAAGTGTCTCCGTCTACCTCTATCACCGTCACCGCTCCGGACGACACATCACCCGATAGTTCGGATAGAGATACTGTCGGCTTGTCGGTCTTTCCTCCCGTGACAAAAGAATACGCCATTATGAGCAGAAAAAAAATAACGAGACCGGTGCCAAAACTGCCGAGAAAGCGCGCTACAGAGGCCGGTTGTTTGTTTCCGCCTTTCTTTTGATTTTTGACGGGCTTTTTGAATTGATTTGGAAATTGTATAGGCATGAGGGCATTATATCAGAGACAGGCTCTGTGATAGCATATATTTATGGCTTTGGCCAATAATCGAAAAGTTTATTTTGACTACGAAATTCTCGAGACCATCACAGCGGGTATCGAGCTTTTGGGCTTGGAAGTGAAATCCCTGCGCACACACCCAGCCGGCCTCGACGGTGCCTATATCACAATACGAGGTGGTGAGGCATATATGATGCAAATGTCTATTCCCCCATATCAGCCGTCAAATACGCCTGTCGATTACGATCCCACGCGAATTCGCAAACTGATCCTCACCAAACAAGAAATCAGAAAGTTGGCGGATATAGAATCGGCTAAAGGTGGCTTGACAATAGTACCTTTGCGGGTGTATAGTAAGGGACGAAAAATGAAGGTGGATATAGCGGTCGTCCGCGGCAAGAAGAAATACGACAAGCGCGAGACGATAAAGAAACGAGAAACCGACCGCGATATACGCAGAACTTTGAAAGGTGAATAGAAAGCGTGAGACACGAAGTTCTCCTCGCTCGGGGCGGGACCCACGCCTAAGGGCGCTCCCTTCCCCTCGTGACTCAAACTTGTGTCTCACGCTTTCAAAAAACAATCTAAATACGGGGATGATCGGCCTAGACATGTGAATCTGATCCTCTGGCGCGCGATAGAGCCGGATAACTCTCTAAACTTTCCAAAAATCAAATGCAAAATCTGTAAAATCGCCTTTCGCGGTTAACGATTTCTCATTCGCTTACGCTAACGCCTAAGCGACACCGCCTCTCTACGCTCCCCGCGCGGAGAGATCACGATGTTATAAATCAGGGATAGGGAGAGAATTGTTTCGAACTCTCTCGAAAGGCTTCGGCCTATGAAACTCGGTGGCTGTGCGTTTTGAAATTTTTAAAGCACGATCGCTCAAAATTCCGCAAGGAATAAAAAGTCTCTATGTCGCGTAGAAGCAAAGGCATTACTCACATGCACGGCGGTTCGATTCCGCCCATCTCCACTAGAAACAGATCTTTATAACGTGCAGTATACTTTTTTCAAAACCTGAAAGGTGTTATAATTAAGCAATGAATAAGGATTTTCTCAAAAAAATAGCGCCGTTTTTGTGGTCATATGATGTCGATAAAATGGACACTGATAAAGACAAGAAACGTATCATCACAAACGTGCTCAATTTGGGCACCAAGTCGGTCGTTGAGGAACTTTTTCGTACATACAAAAAATCAGAGATTAAAGAGGTCGTGGAAAAGCCCTTGCCGGGAGAGTGGAATGACAAATCTCTCAATTTTTGGAGTATGATATTTGGTATAGAACCGAGACAGTCGACACGCAAAATCGTCTAAC